>NZ_JBHZAH010000021.1:0-56870 GCF_042754225.1 Rhodococcus sp. NPDC059234 | reverse complement strand
GCTCACGGCGGAGCGCCGGCTCGCCGCGGACGCCTCGCACCAGCTCCGTACACACCGGAATTCGGTGTGCGGCATCGCCGTGGGATGTGCTGCGCGAAGCGCTCAGAACGCGGCTTCGTCGAGCTCCATGATGTCGTTGTCGACGTTCGCGATGATGGCGCGGTTCGCGGTGAGCTCGGGCAGCACGTTCTTCGCGAAGAAGGACGCGGTGGCGACCTTGCCCTCGTAGAACGCCTTGTCCTTGTCGGTGGCACCGGCGTCGAGCGCCTTGATCGCGATCTCGGCCTGCTCGAGCAGACGCCAGCCGATCAGCAGGTCGCCGACGGACATCAGGAAGCGGACCGAACCGAGGCCGACCTTGTACAGCTCGGTGGGCTGCTCCTGCGCCCCCATCAGGAACCCGGTGAGGGTGGCGGCCATGGTCTGGACGTCCTCGAGGGCCGTGGCCAGCAGCGCGCGCTCGCTCTTGAGGCGGTTGTCGGCGCTGTCGCTGTCGATGAACTTCTTGACCTGGCCGGCAACGTGGGCCAGGGCGACGCCGCGGTCGCGGGCGATCTTGCGGAAGAAGAAGTCCTGCGCCTGGATCGCGGTGGTGCCCTCGTACAGCGAGTCGATCTTCGCGTCGCGGATGTACTGCTCGATCGGGTAGTCCTGGAGGAAGCCGGAGCCGCCGAGGGTCTGCAGGGACTCGGTCAGGTACTGGTACGCCCGCTCGGAGCCGACGCCCTTGACGATCGGGAGCAGCAGGTCGTTGACGCGGAACGCGAGGTCCTTGTCGGCGCCGGAGACCAGCTGGGCGACGACCTCGTCCTGGTGTGCGGCGGTGTAGAGGTACACCGAGCGCAGGCCCTCCGCGTACGCCTTCTGCATGGCGAGCGCGCGGCGGACGTCCGGGTGGTGGGTGATGGTGACGCGGGGAGCGGCCTTGTCGGTCATCTGGGTCAGGTCCGCGCCCTGCACGCGCTCCTTGGCGTACGCCAGCGCGTTGAGGTAGCCGGTGGAGAGGGTGGAGATCGCCTTGGTGCCCACCATCATTCGGGCGTGCTCGATGACGTCGAACATCTGCGCGATGCCGTTGTGCACCTCGCCGACCAGCCAGCCCTTGGCGGGGACGCCGTGCCCGCCGAAGGTGACCTCACAGGTGGCGGAGGCCTTGATGCCCATCTTGTGCTCGACACCGGTGACGAAGACGCCGTTGCGCTCGCCCATCTCGTTCTTCTCGAAGTCGAAGTGGGTGTTCGGCACGAAGAACAGGCTCAGGCCCTTGGTGCCCGGTCCGGCGCCCTCGGGACGCGCCAGGACCAGGTGGAAGATGTTCTCGAACAGGTCGTCGGAGACGGCGGAGGTGATGAACCGCTTGACGCCCTCGATGTGCCAGGTGCCGTCGTCCTGCTTGATCGCCTTGGTGCGTCCGGCGCCGACGTCGGAGCCGGCGTCCGGCTCGGTCAGCACCATCGTGGCGCCCCAGCCGCGCTCGACGCAGACCTCGGCCCACTTCTTCTGCTCGTCGGTGCCGTTCTCGAACAGCACGCCGGCGAAGGACGGGCCGGCGGCGTACATGAAGGCGGCGGGCTGCGCGCCGAGCAGCATCTCGGCGATGGACCACACCAGGGCGCGGGGCGCGGGAACGCCGCCGATCTCCTCCTGCAGGCCCATGCGGTACCACTCGCCGTCCCACATGGCCTTGAAGGAGGCCTTGAAGCCCTCCGGGAGGGCGAGCGTGTGGGTCGCGGGATCGAAGACGGGCGGGTTGCGGTCCGTGTCGGCGAAGGCCTCGGCCAGCGGGCCCTCGGCCAGCTTGGCGACCTCGGCGAGCATGGTGCGGATCGTGTCGGCGTCCAGGTCTCCCCAGGCGCCCTCGTTCAGCGGCTTCTCCAGACCAAGTACCTCGAAGAGGTTGAACTCCAGGTCACGGACGTTGCTCTTGTAATGGCCCATGTCTTCTTACTCTCCCGGTGAGACGGTGCGGTCTAGCAGTTGTCAGTACCGCCCAAGTAGCTACTCGTCGGTAACATTTGCGATGTTACTCGCCATTCAGTTAGCTGCCAACAGAACGGCCGAATCCGGCAACGGGGCCACGTGCGACCCCGATGGCGACGCCCGGACCACGTCCACGCGGGCGGTCGCTCCCCGCCGGCCGTGGCCGTGGAACCATCGGTCGGCCGAGGGGACAGCGAATGATAAGCACATCCGGCCAGGTCAGGTGTGGAATCGGGAGGGTCGTGGCCGGGCCGGGTCACGAGCGGGAGGTGTCGGCGCCGGCCGGGTCGCCGCCGCGGCGAAGCGCGCAGGTGGCGGCGGCGAATCGGTCACAGTCGGTCCGGGATTCGATGTTCGTCACATCCGGACCGTTCGGGTGGGGTCCGGTCAGTTCCGGGTGAGGGACGCGTCGATCAGGACGAGTTCGTCCTCGTGGAGCGGGCGGCGCAGGTGTGAGAGGTTGCGTTCCACCTGGTGCGGGCTGGCCGATCCGATCAACACGGACGTGACCTGGGGCTTCGCGTCGAGCCAGGCCACGGCGAGTTCGGCCAGCGGGCGGTCGAGCTTGCGCGCCAGGGTGAGCAGTTCCTCCACCCGGGTCAGCGCTTCGTCCGTCGCGCCCGCCGCGAAGTACTCGGATCTGTCGAACCGCGAACCCTTCGGGAAGGCCGCATTCCTTCGGTACTTGCCGGTGAGCAGCCCGGCCGCCAGCGGGTAGTAGGGGATCACGCCGAGGCCGTGCTCCTCGCAGGCCGGCACGATCTCGTCCTCGACCTCACGCGCGAGCAGGTTCCACTCGATCTGCGCCGCACTGAACCGCGCGAGCCCGCGTTCGCGCGCGGCGGCGTCCGCCTGCCCGATCTCCTGCGCCGAACCGTTCGAGCACGCGACGTGGCGGACCTTGCCGGCCCGCACGAGTTCGTCGAGGGCTTCCAGGGTGTCCTCGATCGGGACGCCCGGGTCGGGGGCGTGCTGGTAGTAGAGGTCGATGTGGTCGACGCCGAGCCGTCGAAGACTGGCCTCGCACGCACGCCGGATGTACGCCGGTGACGAGCCCCGGTCGTCGGCACTCATCGGCGCACCGAATTTGGTCGCGACGACGGCGCGGTCCCGGCGACCGGCAAGCGCCGCGCCGAGGATCCGCTCGGACTCTCCGGCGGAGTAGACGTCGGCGGTGTCGAAGAACGTGATGCCGTTCTCGAATGCCGCATCGACCACCTCGCGCGACGCGGCGGCGTCGATGCGGGAGCCGAAGTTGTTGCAGCCCAGGGACACCTTCGAAACGACCAGATCGGTGCCGGGAAGAGGCGAGTACTGCATGGCGGTGGACATCGAACTCCTGACGGTGGCACGTGTGCGGGTCCGGTGGGGGACCCCGAATCCGGACAGTACGCCGCGCACGGCGCGGCCCCGAGGCCGAATTCCGCTGTGTGGTAGCAGAAGACGGGCTCGGGGCCGGGTCGTGCACAGTGCTGCCGGATGCGTGCCGGCGACCGTCAGCGGTTCAGCGTCGTGTGCAGGAGCAGAACGTTGTAGTTCGAGTGGACGGTGGTCAGGAAGTAGAGGTCCGGCCCGGTCGACCACGGGTGCATGTAGGCGCCGTACGCGGTCGGCAGCTCCCGCGCGTCCAGCAGTACCTCCGGCGGCCCCCACGGACCGGTCGGGCTCGGCGACCGCCGCATCACCACGGAGTTGAAGTTGTCGGTGGTGAGCATCAGGTACTGGCCGAGGAACTGGTTGTACTGCACCGACAGCTCGCCCACGCCACCGAACACGATCGGCGCGGCCGCGTTGACGTCACCCTTCTTCCACTCGGTGCCGTTCCAGTACTCGTACGCGCCGAGGTCGCGGATCTGCTTCTCCGGTACCCGTGCGATGTACGCGAGCCCGCCGCGTCCGGGCGGGGTGCCGTACTGGTACACGAAGCCGCCGTCCTTGAGGAAAGCGCTCATCTGGAAGTTTCGGTTGCCGCCGTCGCTGGGGCGGATGGTCTCGGGCGCCATCGCCCAGTTCTCGCCGTTGTCGGTGGAGAACGCGAGCCCGGAGTTGTTGGTCTCCCAGTGTCCCGGTTCGCCCCAGTGGTTGACCGACATCATCGACATGTACTGCACCCCGTCCACCGCGACGCCTGCGGTGGGGATGTGGCTGATCTCCACGTAGGGGATCTTCGGGCTGGGGATGAGCTCCTTGGACTGGCCGAGGAAGTCACGCGGGGAACTGTCGAAGGTCATCCCGTCGGCCAGCGTGTGGTCCGCGCTGCGGAAGAGTGTGTTGCTGCGCCACGACCACAGGCTGCCCGCCAGCAGGTTCGGAATGCCGAGGCCGGCGGAGTCGCCGAACGCGGTAAGGATCTGGCCGTTGCCGTTGTCCCACATGATGCCGAGATCGGTGCCGAGCACGTTGTCGTCCTGGGTGCGATTGGCGCTGAGCAGCCCGGTCATCTGCGCCACCGCATTGGTGCGTCCACGCAGGTCGGGCAGGCCGTTCGTGCCGTTGAGCCCGGGAATGGGATTGACTGTGTTCGGATCCGCTGCGGCAGGGCCGGCGAGCGCGACCAGCGCCGCCATGCTGACGATCGAAGCCTGTACGACTGACTTGGTACGTCCAACCATTACACGTATCCCCTCGACGGCTGTCGTGTTGTGCCGTGTCTTGTTGCCCCGTGCGTCCTGCATCGAGCCCACTTCTATGGCCGGCCGCAATGCGGCCGACCCTTGTCGATATTAGTGATTTCGTACATAGAACGACAGTATTTTTTGATATCGGTGTGTACGTGTGGGGCGGATGGGGTAATTGCGAGGGTTGACGCGACCGATTCGTGCCGGTTTCGCCACGCCGGAGCGTCGGCGGGTGATAGGAACCGGACCGCAAGGTCTGCTGCGGACGGCGTCATCGCGCGGGGACGCGCACAGTACGGTGTCGGGTGAGGAGTTCGTGTGTTTCACCCGAGCATCCGACGAGAGAGATATAGAGGAGAAACAAGCAAATGGGTGCAGTGATCGCGAACTCCACGGAGCTTCGTCATTCCGCGATCCTCGGTCTCGGCGTGTACCGGCCCGAGCGGGTCGTGACCAACGACGAGATCTGTGAACTCATCGATTCGAACGACGAGTGGATCCAGTCTCGATCGGGAATCAAGAACCGGCGGTTCGCCGGACCCGACGAGAGTGTGCTCGCGATGGCGATCGAGTCCGGCCGCCGCGCGCTGGCCGCGGCCGATCTCACCGGCGAGCAGATCGGCGCCGTGATCGTCGCCACCTCGACGTACCCGGTCCAGACCCCGGCCGCCTCCGCTCTGGTCGCGGATGCGCTGGGCACGCGCGGCGCCGGCGCGATCGACGTCGCCGCAGGCTGCGCCGGCTTCTGCTACGCGCTGGGCCTGGCCTCCGACATGGTGCGCGGGGGGACCGAGGAGCACGTGCTGGTCATCGGTGTCGAGCGGATGAGCGACTCCACCGAGCCCACGGACCGGTCCGTTCGCTTCATCTTCGGCGACGGCGCGGGTGCTGTCGTGGTCGGTCGCGGCGACGAGGCCGGCATCGGCCCGGTCACCTGGGGTTCGGACGGCGCGCAGGGGCGGGCCATCCGGCAGGAGCCGGACTGGGTGGACTTCGCCGAGAACCCGACCCAGAAGCGGCCGTGGATCAAGATGGAGGGCACCTCGGTGTTCCGCTGGGCGGCGTTCGAGATGGGCAAGATCGCACAGCGGGCGCTCGACCGCACCGGCCTCACGGTCGACGATCTCGACGTCTTCATCCCGCACCAGGCCAACGCCCGCATCACCGAGGTGATCGTGCGGAGCATCAACCTGCCGGAGACGGTCGCTGTGTCCAACGACATCGCCGAGACCGGCAACACCTCCGCGGCATCGATTCCGCTCGCGATGGAGGAGATGCTGCGCAGCGGCAAGGCGAAGCCGGGCGACACCGCGCTGCTGCTCGCGTTCGGTGCCGGACTGGCCTACGCGGGCCAGGTCGTGAAGATGCCGGTCCTCGCCGAGAGCTGAGTTCGACCCGTACAACGGCTGAAGGTGCCGCTCCGAGACTCGGAGCGGCACCTTCAGTGCTGTGTGGGGTGGTTCGCCGCGGTCAGCGACCGAACAGGTTGCCCAGCGACCCGGTGCCGCCACCGGTGCCCGGCGTCGACGGCTCGGACACGTTGACCACCCGGGCGTCCGAGGACGAGCCGAGGAAGCCCGGCGCACCGCTGTAGACCGCCGTGACCCCGTGCGCGCCGACGGTGGCGAAGGAGTGCGAAAGGGTCGCGACCCCGCCGGTGACCGGGACGGCGCCACCGATCGCGGTGGTGCCGTCGAAGAACTGGACCGTTCCGCCCGCCTGACCCGGAGCGACGGTTGCGGTCAACGTCGTGGCCTGGCCGGGTGCCGCGGTGTCCGGGGCTGTCAACGAGGTGGTGGTGACGACCTCGTTCGGTGCGGGCACCGACACCTCGACCGTCTTCGCCGCAGCAGTGGAGGAACCGAATCCCCGTGCACCACTGAAGGTTGCGGTGATCGAGTGCGAGCCGGCGGAGTCGAAGGTGTGGGCGAGGACGGCCACCGAGCCCGCCACTGCGACCGGCGCGCCGACGGGTGTGCCGCCGTCGAGGAACTGCACGGTACCGCCGGCCGGAGCAGGCGACACGGTGGCGGCGATGCTCACGGCAACCCCGGTCTTGGCGTGGGTGGGCGTGGTCAGCGCGAGCGTGGTGGCCGCCTCGACCGTGGACACCGCTACGGTGCGGGCCTGCGACGTGGACCCGGCGAAGCCGGGCGCACCGCCGAAGACCGCGGTGACGACGTGGGCACCGTCGGTGTCGAATGCGTGCGAGAGTGTCGCCGACGCGCCGGTCAGTGCGACGGGGTTGCCGATGTTGGCGTCACCGTCCTTGAACTGCACGGTGCCACCCGCGGGAGCGGGACTGATCGTGGCCGTGAGATCCACGGCGGCACCGTTGTTCGCGGTCGCCGGGGCGGTCAGCGTGGTGGAGGTGGTGGCGTCCGGCGGGGCGGTGACGTTGATCGTTGCGAGCGCGCCGCCACCGGCGTTCAGCGGGACACCGCTGCCCGGGGCGGTCCCGTTCTTCGGCACGCACCGCGTCGCCGACCAGTAGGAGACCCCGGCGACGGGATCCTTCTCACGGACGAGCGAGGTGTAGAAGTTCTCGTCGGCCTTGTAGTTCGCCGCGTTGCCGGTGGTGCGAACCTTCGGGGTCACGGCGGTGCCCGCGGCGCCGGCGACCGCCGTCACCTCCACGGCGGGGAGCTGGAAGTTGCTGTCCCCGGTGCCTCCGGTCGAGCTGCCGTCGAGGTTCAGGTGGGCGGCGTTGACGACGATGCCCGCCTCGGATCCGTCGCCGGTGCTCGGACCGTTTCCGATGGTCTCGTTGTTGCCGGACAGTCGCAGGAACGGTCCGTTCTGGTCCGGACTGCCGTTCTCGGCGATCCGGGTGATGGTCGGCACCGCACCGGCCAGGTTGATTCCCGTGCCGGGAACAACTGTGGCGGAGACGAACTGGGCGCCTGCGGGAATCTCGTAGTCGAACTTGATCCGCGAGAGACTCGAGCGGGTGCGCAGGTTCTCACCCTTGTGCGGCAACGCCATAGGCCTCGGCTGCAGCCGGTAGGTGAAGGTCTGCCCGGTGACGACGGTGGCCGGGGCGTCAACGGTGACGCCGGTGGCGATGGACTTGTCGGTGGTGTCGAGCAGGCTCTTGAACTTGCCCCAGCAGGCGGCGTCGAAGGCTGTGGTGGTCGGTGCTGCAACCGCGGGAGCGGCGAGCAGCAGCCCGCCGGCGGTCAGTGCGGCGGCCGCGAGGGCCGCCGTTGCGCGCGTGGACGCGTGCGTCATGGGAACTCCTGGATCGATGGTGCTGCGGTAACGAGTGATCACGAGCCGGAGGGGAACCCTCCGGCGCTACCGGTGCCGCCGGTCTCGGCCGCGTTCGCGGTGACGGTGAAGGCCGGAGACGTCGAGGCGACGAAGCCGGTCGCACCGCTGTAGACGGCGGTGATCGAATGCGCGCCGGCCGTGGTGAACGTGTGCGGGGCGATCGCCACGCCGTTGACCACCGGGACGGCAGTTCCGATCGCGGTGGTGCCGTCCTTGAACTGGACGGTGCCGGTCGCCGCAGCGGGGGAGACGGTCGCCGAGAGGTCGATCTTGCTGCCGACGGTCGCAGTGGTCAGGGCGGTCACCTTGGTGACGGTGGCGACGTCGGACGGGGCCGGGGCGGTGACGTCGACGGTGGTGGATGCCGACCCGGACGGCGCGAATCCGATCGTGCCGGAGTACGACGCGGTGATGTTGTGATGACCGGCGGTCGTGAAGGTGTGCGCCAGCGTGGCCACACCGCCGACGACCTCCACCGGCGCACCGATCGGGGTGCTGTCGTCGAGGAACTGGACGGTGCCACCCGCCGGCGCCGGTGCGACCGTCGCGGACAGGCCGACCGCGGAGCCGGTGGTCGCGGTCGCGGGCAGGGTCAGCGTGGTGGCGGTGGGTGCCGGGACCACGGTCGCCGGCTGCACGTCGACGGTCTGCGGCGCGGATGCGGAGCCGGTGAAGCCGGGGGCACCGCTGTAGACGGCGGTCACGGTGTGCGGGCCGGTGGTGCTGAAGGTCTGCGACAGCGTCGCGGTGCCTGCGGTCACGGCGACCGGTGCGCCGAGGTTGGTGTTGCCGTCCTTGAACTGGACGGTGCCGCCGGAGGGCGCGGGGGCCACGCTCGCAGACAGGATGACCGCGGCGCCGGCGGTGGCAGTTGCGGGCACGGTCAGGGTGGTTCCGGTGGCGACGTCGGCCGCGGTGACCGCGACGGTGGCCAGCGCCCCGCCGCCCGCGTTGAGGCCGGCGGCGTCCTTGCTGTCCTTCGGGGCGCAGTTCGTCGGCGCCCAGACCGTCCCGACGAAGGGCGCGTTGGCCTTGGCCAGCGAGGTGCTGTAGTTCTCGGCGTTGTTGTAGTTGGCGGCGTTGCCGCTGACCCGCAGCTTCGGCGTGATGGTGCCCGCGTTGCCCGCGACCACCGTGACGTCGACGGCGGGCAGTTGGAAGACGCTGTTGCCGCCGGAGTTGGCGGTGCCGTCGAGGTTCTTCTTCAGCTTGGGTGCGCGGATGCCGCCCTCGCTGTTGCCGCTGGAGGCCGGGCTGTTGCCGATCACCTCGTTGTTGCCGGACAGGCGCAGGAACGGGCCGGCCGCATCGACGCTGCCAGCACCGTTGATGCGCAGCACGTTCGGCGCCACGTTGTCGATGTTCTTACCGGAGCCCGCGACCACCGAGGCGTTGACGAAGGTGGAGTTGGCGGGGATCTCGAAGTCGAACTTGAGGCGAGAAAGGTTCGTCGTCGTACCGCCGGACTCGGAGTCCGGGTAGGAGCCGGGGCCGGGCTGGATCCGGTAGGTGAAGGTCTGTCCGGGGGTGACCGTCGCCGGGGCGGTGACGGTCGCGGACGCGGCCACGACCTTGTGCTGGGGACCGGCCAGCGAGGTGGAGGGGGTGGCCTGGCAGGCGGTCTGGAAATTGACGGTGTCCGCGGTGGCGGGGGAACCGATCAGGGCGAGCCCCGCGGTCAGGGCGACGACGCCGATGGGCGCCGCGCAACCGCGCAGGGTGGATCGAGGCATGGATGAACCGGGTCTCTCATGAGGAAAATGGGCACAGATCGCCGGTAGTAGAGCACGTGAACGTGGGATGAACGGGGTAAATCGGTCAGATATATTGGACGATGGTCCAGGGGGGACGGTCTCGACCGGCGGGGCCGTCGTGACCTGGGGTTTCCGGATACGCCGAAGGGCGCCTCCGCGAACGGAGACGCCCTTCGGTTGTCAGGTGGAGACGCCGATTCGGCGCGCTCCGACGAGACTAAGTCGCTCAGATGGTGCGAACGCCGGTGGCCTGGGGGCCCTTCTGGCCCTGGCCGATCTCGAACTCGACGCGCGCGCCCTCGTCGAGGGTCTTGAAGCCGCTGCCCTGGATCTCGGAGTAGTGCACGAACACGTCGGGTCCGTCACCGTCCTGCTCGATGAATCCGAATCCCTTTTCGCCGTTGAACCACTTGACGGTGCCCTGTGCCACGTTATTACTCCTGTTACTGCGAGCGGGTCCTCAGGTCGAGAACCCTGGTCTCGGGTGTACAGCCTGCCAGCTCATGGTCGCAATGTCGACAGCGGGGTCTACACTAGGCGGTTCTCCGGCCCTAATCGCGGCGCCACGCGGGTGTTGCATCGGTCCTCGCAGCGGCGAAGGATTGAACCCGCAGTGGTCGCGGTCGTGGGCCGCCCGGTGTCGTCGCGGCGGTGGACCGCGATGCGTCGACCGCCGAAGGTTGCTCGCCGCGGGTGCGCCCGCGGCAGGAGGCGACACGATGTTCATTCAGCTCATTCAGGGGAAGGTCGCCGACGAGGCAGGCCTACGTCAGTGCATGGATCGCTGGCAGGACGAACTGCAGCTGGGGGCGACGGGCTACCTGGGTACGACCAGCGGCATGTGCTCGGACGGCACGTTCATCGCGCTGGCGCGGTTCGAGTCCGCCGAGGCGGCGGCGCGGAACAGTCAGCGTCCCGAACAGGCAGCCTGGTGGTCCCAGACCGAACGATGCTTCGACGGCCCGGTGACGTTCATGGACTGCGCCGACGTCAGCGAGTGGATGGGCGGCGGATCGGACGCCGCCGGATTCGTCCAGGTGATGGAGGGCCACAGCCGGGACACCGGACGGATGCGCGAGCTGCTGACCCAGGTCGAGGGCGAGGTGCAGAAGGTTCGCCCGGAAATTCTCGGCGGGACACTCGCCACCGACGGCAAGGACGGGTACGTCGAGGCCGTGTACTTCACCTCCGAGGCCGAGGCTCGGGCGCACGAGCGGATCGAGATTCCCGACGACCTGCGGTCGCTGTTCGAGGAGGAGAACGAACTGATGGGGGAGGTGTCCTACTACGACATTCGCGAGCCGATGATGACGTCCGCGCGGAAGTGAGGCGAACACACGGGCGCCATCGCCCTTCGGGGCCGATCGACAAGTCGGCCGAATTCGCGTGCCCGGCTGTGGGGTGCGGGGCGGTCGGCTTCGCCTCGGCACAGTGCGGCGGCGTCCTTCGCTGCTCGGGCTCGGCACGCGCGCCACGGTGGGGTTGACACCGACTGGAGGCGCACCTAGCGTCGAATTCATCGATTGATGAATTGTTGCGGGTCCGTCCACCCGCCGGCCACCGGGGAGTCCCCATGCGCGCCATGATCGTCAAGGAGTTCCGCGAACTGGGTCGGGATCGCCGAACCCTCGCCATGCTCGTCGCGTTGCCGCTGCTGTTGCTGATCGTCTTCGGATTCGCGGCGAACTTCACCGTCTCCTCGCTGCACGTCACGGTCGTCGGACCGGGCGCGGCAGCGGTGGCCGAGCAGCTCACCACCGCCCCGCAGGTGACGCAGGTCTTCCACATCGACGCCGTCGACCCGACGGGAACCGACGCGACCGCCCGCGACTCCCTCCGAGACGACGTGTCCGACCTGGCGATCGTCACCGGAGCGGGGAAGCCGATGGTGTACATCGACGGATCCAACCTCTTCGCCGCCCAGTCCGCCAAGATCGCCGTCGCGAAGATGGGATCCGCGGTCGACTCCGAGGTGCTCTACAACCCCGACCTGAAGACCTCCTGGGTGATGGTGCCCGCGATCATCGGCCTGATCATGACGTTCATCGGCACCATCATCACCAGCATCGGACTGGTCAAGGAGCGCGAGGCGGGAACGCTGGAACAGCTTGCCGTGATGCCGTTCTCGTCGGCCGAGGTGATCCTCGGGAAGATCACGCCCTACTTCCTGCTGGCCGCGATCGACATGATCGCCGTGACCGTGCTCGGCATGTGGATCTTCTCGGTACCGTTCAACGGAAACGTGTTGATCTTCGCGCTCGGGGCGGCGATCTTCCTCTTCGTCGTGCTCGGCCTGGGCGTGTTCATCTCGACGATCTCCAAGACCACCGGTCAGGCGATCCAGGCGGCGATGATGGTGCTCCTGCCCCAGGTCCTGCTGTCGGGCATGATCTTTCCGCTCAGCGCGATGGCCGCGGGAGTCCGCTGGATCGGGTACCTGCTGCCACTGACCTACTTCACCAAGATCTCGCAGGGCGTGATGCTGCGGGGGGCCGGGCTGAGCACCCTGTGGGTCCCGATCGTGGTGCTCCTCGCGATGGCGGTGGTCATCTTCGGTGCGGCGGTCATCCGACTGAAGCGGTCCATCTCGCCGGCCGGGCGAGCGGTGGTGCGCAGTGCGAGCGAGTGAGGGCGCATGGGGCGCCGATGCGCTGACCGTGCACCTCGGGGGGCGTCGCGCGCTGGACGCGGTCACCGTCGACATACCCCGTGGGGAGGTCACGGCGGTCGTCGGTGGCGACGGCGCCGGCAAGACCAGCCTGCTCGGGGCACTGGCCGGGCGGGTACCGATCGCCGACGGAACCGCCACGATGCCGGCGAAGACCGACGTGGGATTCCAGCCGAGCACCTCGGGCGTGTGGCGGGACCTGACCGTCGACGAGAACGTCGAATTCGTCGGCAGTGCCTACGGAATGAGTTCGGCATTGCTCGCCGACCGGAGGGAGCGACTGCTCGGGCCCGCTGGGCTCGGGGATGTCGGTGGCAGGCTCGGCGGCCAGTTGTCCGGCGGCATGCGGCAGAAACTCGGCTTCTGCCTGGCGATGCTGCACGAGCCCCGGATCCTGCTGCTCGACGAACCGAGCACCGGCGTCGACCCGGTGAGCCGGGTCGAGTTGTGGCGGATGGTCGCCGAGGCGGCGGCGACGGGCACCGCGGTGCTGCTGTCGACGACCTACCTCGACGAGGCCGAACGGGCCCACCGCGTGCTGGTCCTCGAGGACGGCGGCGTCCTCGGGCTGGGGACGCCCGACGAGGTGATCGAGTCGGTGCCGGGCACGATCGCGGCGATGCCGATTCGTCCCCGGGATTCGCGATCGAGTCGGACCTGGCGGCGGGGCAACACTTTTCGGGTGTGGGATCCGGACGGGCAGCGAGAGAACGGCGAAGCGCCCGACCTGGAGGACGCGGTGATCGCACTCATGCTGGCCCGCGACGAGCGGCGGGAACGGAGCGGGGAGGTTCGGCATGGCTGAGCGGGCAGCAATCGACGCGCGCGGGGTCTGGCGGAACTTCGGGTCGTTCACCGCGGTCCGGGACATGTCGCTGCAGGTGCATCCGGGCGAGATCGTCGGCCTGATCGGCGCCAACGGGGCAGGCAAGACGACCCTGATCCGGATGATCCTCGGACTGGAACCGGTGGACCGGGGGACCGTCGAGGTGTTCGGCGAGCCGCCGTCGCGGGGTACTCGCCGTCGGCTGGGATACATGCCGCAGGGGCTGGGGCTGTACCAGGAGCTCTCGGTCCGGCAGAACGTGGAGTTCGTGGCCGAGGCGTTCGGGACGACCGCCGCGACTCTGCCCGCTGCGCTGGAAGCCGTTGCCACACGGCAGGTCCGGGCGATCGGGTTGGGCCTGCAACGACGACTCGCATTCTACTGCGCACTGCTGCACCGGCCGGAGGTGCTGGTGCTGGACGAGCCGACGTCGGGAGTGGACCCGCTGGCCCGAACCCGCCTGTGGGACACCATCCACGACCAGGCCGACTCCGGATGCGGGGTACTGGTCACCACGCACTACCTGCAGGAGGCGCAGCAGTGCACCAGATTGGTCATCATGGCCCACGGTCGACTCGTCGCGTACGGGAGCCTCGAGGACATCATCGGCGGGCAGAGCGCGGTGGCGGTACGAGCACCGCAGTGGGCACGCGCCTTCGACGCGCTGGTCTCGGCGGGTCTGCCGGTGACGCTCGCCGGACGGCAGGTGCGGGTGGCGGGAGTCGGCGGCGGGCAGGTGCGGGCCGCACTCGACTCGGCGGGTGTTGCGGCGACGGTGACGGAGGTGCCCGCCACCCTCGAGGAGACGATGGTGCTCATCGACCGAGGCGCGAAGATCTCGTCGTGATGGTGGCGGGACGACGCAGCGGGCGACGGCCGGGCAAGCAGGGCACCCGGGACGAAATCCTCGGTGCAGCACGGCGTGCATTCGCCCAGTCGGGATACGACGCCGCGACGATTCGCGCCGTCGCCGAGTCGGCCGGCGTGGACCCGGCGTTGGTGCACCACTACTTCGGCACCAAGGAGAAGTTGTTCCTCGCCACGATGGACGCCCCGGTCGACCCGAGGCGATACGTGGACAGGATCATCGACGGTCCCCGCGAGCACCTGGCCGAGCGGCTGCTGCGCACCGTCCTGGCGCTGTGGGACTCACCGAGGGGATCGGCCGTTATCGCGTTGCTGCGCAGTTCGATCGCGCACGAATGGAGTGCCAAGCTGCTCCGCGAGTTCCTGCTCGAGCGGGCCCTGCGTCCGATCGTCGAGTCCGTCGAGCAGGACCCCGACCTGGCCAGGTGGCGCGCGAACCTGGTTGCCGCCCAGCTGATGGGCCTCGCGTCGATGCGGTATCTGCTCGTCCTCGAACCGATCGCGTCGGCGCCGCACGAGCGGATCGTCGAGCTGATCGGGCCGAATCTGCAGCGCTACCTCACCGGTGGGCTGGGGTATTCCTGACGGCCTCCCGGTCTGTGGGAGAACCTGGGCCCGGTTCGAAACCTCGACCAGGGGGGCCGACAACGTCGCCGGCCCGGAAGCGATCACTGGCGCCGAGCGGAAGATGACCAAGAGACTGGTGTTCGACTTCGGCTCGCTCGGGATGGATCCGCAGTGTGTCGAGGGAATGACCTGGGGCCCGAGGCTGCCCAACGGCGATCGGTCTCTGGTGCTGGTGTCGGACAACAACTTCGGTCTCGCCGGCCGGACCAGCTTCCATCTGCTGGCGGTGGCCGGAGGGTAGGAGTCTGGTTGCCCCGTCGGCACCTACGGGAGGGAGAGGGTGTGGGTGTGCGATCGGACCGCGTGCTGTAGGTCCCGACGCGACAGGGTCCGCGCGCCGCACGCACATCGGACGGGCATGGCGTCGTCCTCGAACTCGGAGGCTTCGAGCAGGTCGACGAACTCGGAGCCGAGGCTGTCGCCGTGGTGCGCGGTGTCGACGAAATCGCGCGAGCCGTGGGTGTGGGGTCCTCCGGACACGACCGCGGGACCCTCGGCGGTTCGGTAGACGGTCGCCACATGATGACTTGCCGGACAGGTGACCCGCACCAGAGCGTGATCGCTGCGTTGGCGGCCCAGGGCATCGACAGCGGTCCGCGCGATCCGACGGCGTTCGGACGGAGGGAGTGTCTTGGTGTTCATCACTTCATTCCACACCCGGAACGGCCGCGGCAGAAGGGTGGATTCTGGGTGCGCCGGTTCAGATCGGGCCGACGTCGGCAGGGGGCGGATTGCCCTCCGGGTCGTGCCACACGTACAGCGCCGCGTCCTGCTCGTGAGTGGTCCATGCGCGGGTGGGTGTCGGGCGGGGAGATCCGCCGGCGCTTCTGCCGTTTCCGTCCCAGCGCCAGCGGTGGATCGGGCAGTCGATGGTGTCACCGACCACGGCACCGTAGCTGAGGTCGCCGCGCATGTGCGGACAGTAGGCGTCGAGGATCTTGACTTCGCCGTTGCGCACCGCGAACGCCACGAGCTTGGTGCCGAACGCCTCGATCGCGTGCGGCTTGCCGTCGCGGAAGTTCTCGGCCGGACCGAGGTAGTGCCATCCGGGGGACGAGTGCCCCTGGCCGGAGGTCCGGATCTCGTCGATGTCGTCGCGGGGACCCACGGTCACGGCGGTCCTCTCGTTTCTGGTGGGCAACCTGGGGTTGTCGGGCCACGTCACTGTGCCAGTGCGGAGGACACGCGTCCATCGTGAGATCCGCTCAGCGGAACACGCGGTCGCTCCGGTGGCCGCGCGTCACGACCGCTGTGCCGGGCCTGCCGCGTGCAGGTTCCTGGCCGTGGGCGAGGTCGCGACCGAGTCGGGGTCCGGGTCGGTGCCCAGCATCCGATCGGCGGTGCCCGAGGTGGTGACGGTGAACCAGTAGTGCTCGTTCTTGAAGTGGTGATGCCGGTGGTTTCGCCACACCGCGCGGTAGAAGCGGGATCGTGGTCGGTAGTCGGTGTGGATGAGGTAGTGCGTCCACTCGTAGACGAGGCCGAAGGCGCTCACCGTCATGAGGAATGTCAGCCCCAGGCCCAGCCGTGGGAAGGCGAGCAGGCCGGCGAGGATCAGGACGGGAAGCAGCCACGTCAGCGTCTGCCACGGAATGAAGATCAGCGGCACGTCGCGCGGATCGGCATGGTGCTCACGGTGTTTGCGTGCGAGCAGCGAGTCGGCGGTGACGCCGAGTACTCGCCGGGGCCGCCAGTGCAGGACACAGACGTGAATCACCCACTCGACGAATGGGAACACGGCGAGCGCCACCAGTGGCACCACGAGGTCGGTCGGCTGCCAGTCGCCGACGACGGTCCTCGCGAGGGTCGACGCCACGAGTGCACCGCCGATCATCCACGGCGAGGGGTGGCGCACGAACTCGGCCGCCGCGTCGCGCAGGTCGATCGTCTTGCGGCGGGGATGCTGCGCGCCGGATCTGGTGGTCATGCGGGGTCCTCCTGACGCTGCAGTTGGTCGATGACGGCGCTCAAGGCCGCCGAACCGAGGTCCAGGAGCGCGGCGGCGGCACCTTCGGCGGCGTCCTCGTCGTGGGAGGTGATCGCGTCCGCGAGTTCGCGGTACCGGTCGGTGCTGCCGACCTCGGCGACCATCACCGCGGCGACCGCCTTCATCGTCGGTTCGTAGGCATTGCGCAGGCTGTTGAAGACGAGCCGGAACGCGATCGAGTCCGCGGTGTCGACCACGTGTTCCCAGAACGCGAGCGCCGCGACCTGCATGTCGACCGGGTCCGCGGCGTCCGCGAGGGAGTCGACCGCGCTGAGCAGCACGGGCGTGGTCTCCGCGGTGGCCCGGGCGGCGGCGAGGCGTGCGACCTGGGCGCCGATGAGCCGGCGGGCCTCGAGGACGCTCCGGGCGACGGTCCAGTCGGGTCGTCCGTCGCGCACGAGGAGTTGGGAGAGCAGTTCCGGCCCCGCCTGGCGCCGGAAGTCCCGCACGGACGTCGCGTCGCCCTGGCGAACCTCGACGAGCCCCGCCTGCGCGAGCTTCTGAATCGCTTCCCGCACAGCAGGTCTCGAAACGCCGAACGCCTCCGCCAGACGCCGCTCGCTGGGCAGGTCCGCCCCGGACGCCAGCTCCCCACCCAGCACTCTGGCGCTGATCTGGTCGAAGACCTCGCCGGAAGCGGACTTACGCGCGATCGGCTCGAACATCATGATGTCGACCGTAGGCCCGGGGAAGGTAAGAGGTCAAGTGGTAAGACCAGTTACTGCGGGCCCTTCGGGAGCGGCTGTGCCCGTCACGCCAACTCCCGTCGAACGAGTGGATCGCCGGCCGCGTCGGCCGCCGCGTCCTCACCAGTTCCAGCGGGGTACCTCCTGGCAGGGGTGCAGTTCGACGTCGTCGGTGGCATGGGAGTTCTGCACCGCCACCTCGGTGCCGAATCGAAGGTAGTCGAGCAGTGCCGTGCGAAACCGGGCGTCGGTGGGCAGCCCGGCGTCGTCGGCCGCGGCGAGGAACAGGTCGACGAATCGTTGGCGCTGGTCCTCGCTGATCCGCTTCCCTCGGTGAGCCTCGAGCAGGGCCGGAAACCCTCCCAGCTGGTCGGTGTAGACGGTCGGCCCGCCGAACACCTCGCCGAGGAAGTCCGTGAGGTGGTCGATGTGGCTGGGGCTGCCCGCGCCGAACAGGGGTTGCAGGAGCGGATCGGCGAGGACCCGCGGATACCAGGTCGCGACGAGTCGGTGCAGTCCTGCTCGGCCCCCGACGTGTTCGAACAGCGATTCGGTGGAGTTACCGCTTGTTGTCATGACGCTCCTCCCCATACGAATTACTCGATTACATGATTACAACCGTAGTCCGCCGGCGGAGTGCGCGTCGGACTACTCGTGGTGCTCGCGGTCGGGATGGCCTCCGGCGTCGAGGATCTGCCCGGCGAGTTCGCGCGCGGCGGCCGCGGGATCGGTGTCGGGCCGGGTGACTCCTGCTGCCAGTGTGCCGTCGATGAGCAGGAGAAACTGATCGGCCGCCTGCGCGGGCCGCGGGTGCCCGAGCTGGACGAACTCGTCCTCGAGGAGTGAGTGCACGCGGCGACGGTAGTCGCGGGTCACGGCGTGCGCGGGATGGTTCGGGTCGGCGAGCGCGAGGTCGGCGGCAAGGTAGCGGCAACCTCGGAAGCCCGGTTGGGCGATGACCTCGGCGAGCCTGTCGAGGACGGCCGTCAGGCGCGCGCGCGGGTCGTCGCCAGCTTCCTGCATCGTGCGCCGGTAGTCGGCCTCGTCCTCGGCGGTGCTGCGCTCGAGCACCGCCGCGATCAGCCCGTCCTTCCCGCCGAAGTGCTCGTACAGCGACCGCCGCGCCACGCTCGCCGTCTTGAGGAGGGCGTCGACGCCGACGCCCATGCCCTGGCTGTAGGTCAGCTCCTGGGCGGCGTCCAGCAGCCGCTCTCGTGGCCCGGAGGTGGTGCGGGTGCTCATGGGGCCAGCCTTCCAGGCGTTGACGAGTAGATCAACCGTTCTATATATTCCCCTAGACCGAACGTTCTATCTACTGATGGGATTGTGATCATGTCGCTCCGCACCACCACCGATGTCGTCGACCTCTTCAACCGAGCCTTCATCGACTCCGACCCCGGGCTCCTCACCGATCTGATCGGCGAGGACTGCGTGATGGAGTCGGTCCAGCCCGCCCCGGCCGGAGAGCGCGTCGAGGGCCGCGCGGCCTGCCTGGCCTGGTGGGGCGCGCTCGTCGCGGACCGCGCCACGCAGTTCCGGCCCCAGGAGGTGGTGGTCGCCGGGGACCGGGTGACGATCCGCTGGCGGTACCGCTTCGGCGACGGCCCCGCCGACTGGGTGGAAGGGGTGAACCTCATGCGGGTCCGGGACGGACTGATCGTCGAGGCCCTCGGCTACAGCAAGACCGCCGGCGAGGTTCCGCTGGCCGCCGATGCGGGAAGCCGGCGGGAGAACGCCGATGCGTAGCTACCACGTCGACGAGGGGGCCGGGATCGACGGCCTGACGATCCGCTCGCACGAGGTCCCGGTTCCCGGCCCGGGACAGGTCCTGGTCGCGGTGCGTGCCGTCTCGCTCAGCTACCGCGAGCTGCTGGTGCTCCGCGGCGACTACGTGCTGCCCGTGAAGCCGGACGTGGTGCCGGTCTCGGACGGGGCGGGCGAGATCGTCGCGGTCGGCCCGGGGGTCCGCGCGGCGCGGGTCGGCGACCGCGTGGCGGCCACCCTGTTCCCCAGCTGGCAGGACGGGCCGTTCGGCGTCGAGCACCTGCCCCAGCGGGGCGGCTCGCTGGACGGCATGCTCACCGAGTTCGTGGTGCTCGGCGAGGACGAGTTCGTGCCCGTCCCCGATCACCTGTCCTTCGAGGAGGCGGCGACGCTGCCCTGCGTCGCGGTCACCGCGTGGAACGCCCTGACCGGAGACGGGATCGGCCTGCGGCCCGGGCAGACCGTGGTCGTGCAGGGATCGGGCGGGGTGTCGCTGTTCGCGCTCCAGTTCGCGAAGGCGCTCGGGGCCCGGGTGATCGCCACCACCAGCGGCCCGGCCAAGGCCGCCCGCCTGGTCGGGTTCGGGGCCGACGCGGTCGTCGACTACCGGGCCACGCCCGACTGGGCCAGCGAGGTCCGGGACCTGACCGGCGGGCGAGGCGCCGACCGCATCGTCGACGTCACCGGTTTCCTGGAGCAGTCGCTGAGGGCGGTGGCGATCGCCGGCCACGTCGCCTGCGTTGGCTTCGTTTCCGGGGATGCACCGCCGCCCCTCGACGCCCGGGTGTTGTTCGCCTCCGGTGCTACGGTGCGCGCCGTCGCGGTCGGCAGTCGCGCGCAGTTTCTCGCGATGAACCGCGTCGTCGAGGCGTACCGGATCCGCCCGGTCATCGACCGCGTGTTCGCCTTCGACGACGCCCCCGACGCCTATCGCCACTACGCCTCGGGCGCGGCGCTGGGAAAGGTCGTGGTCACTCTGTGAGCGGCGGCTCCGGGGATCAGGATGCCTCGCCGGGCTCCCGGGTACCGGGCCCGACCTCCCGCACCACCGTGTAGGTGGGGATCCCGCTCATGCGGGGCTCGGCCTTGCCGGTAATCCCCTCCAGGGCTGCCCGGATCGCCGACATCCTGCCCTCGGTGTCGGAGGTCGCGACGAAGTTGCGGTAGTCCGTCTCACTCGCCCAGTGCACGATGTTGTACACCCGGGTTCCGTCGGTGCTCACGTGGAATCGGGCGGAGACGAAACCGGGATAGAAGCTCACCCAACGGATCTGGAGCTCGGCGAAGGCATCGACGAGTTCTGTCTGGGTTCGGGTTCCGTCGACGGTGTAGTCGATGATCGAGTAGAAGCCGGTGTCGGTACCCATGGCGGTTCTCCTTGTCGAGGGTGGTGGCTGCGGCGAGGTCAGGCCGTGATCGGCGTGGTCTGCGCGGAGTCGATCAGCCAGCGGTCGCCGTCCTCGACCATCACGTAGGTGAGTTGCCCGGAGGTGGCGGGCAGAGCTGGTGCGGCGGAATCCCTTCCGTCGAAGACGTGCTTGACGCAGGCCACGATCGCCACGTCGTTGCGGAGGAATCGGATGTCCTCGATGTCGACCGTGGTGGTCACCTCGGACAGGGGAGTCGCCAGGGCCTGCTGCATGGCCCCGGCCAGCGCGCCCCGGCCCGAGACCCGGCGTCCGCCGAAGTTGACGATGTTCACCTCGGCGGTGTGCAGCGGGATGAATCGCTCCACGTCGTTCTGGAACTCCACGGCGTCGGCGACGACGCGGCGGATGGCGGTGAGTGCGGGTGAATCGGTGCTCATGTCGGTACTCCTCGTGTCGGTAGTCGGTAGTCGGTAGTCGGTAGTCGGTAGTCAGGGTCAGGGCAGGTCGGTGCGACCGTCCAGGTTGGCGACCATGCGCCGCAGGACGTTGACGGTCGCGACATAGTCGGCGGTCGGCACCTCCTCGCGCATCTGCCGGTGTGCCTGAGCGTTCCGATCGTGGGCGCGCTGCCTCCCGGCCTCACCGTCGTCGGTCAGGGTCATGGTGCCGGCGTCCTGGTCGACGCGGAGCCATCCCCGGCCGACAAGGTCGTCGAATACGGCGTCGAAATCGGTTCCCGCATCGGCGAATTCGGTGAGACGTTCGGCCAGCGTCGTACGGGTCCAGGTGTCGGGGGAGCCGCTCACGTGGTTGAGGGTCCACCAATGCGGCTGGGTGAGCTGTTCGACCGCGAGCTGTCCGCGCAGGGCACCGATGATCGTGCGGGCGGCCAGGTCGGTCCAGTAGCCCATCGGCTGGGCGGCGATCACGTCGTCGGGGTAGTCGGTCATCGTCATGTCGCGGTCCTCTCGGTGCGTTCGTGGGGATCAGTAGGCGGCGGTGAACCGGGCGCGGTGATGCATCGGCCGCTCCGCCTCGTCGAGCAGCGCGACCGCGAGGTCCTCGACGGAGATGACGGAGGCACCGTCGGCGTCGACCAGCAGATCGTCCGCGCCGAGCCGGAACCGGCCGGTGCGCGTGCCGGGCTCGAGCAGGGCGGGCGGGCTCAGGTAGGTCCATTCCGCGGCCGTGTCGGCGCGGCATACCGCGAGCTGATCGGCGCAGGCCCGGGCGATGCCCCGAAGTTCGGCGGGGAAGTCGGGCTCGTCCATCACCGTCACACCAGCCGTGCCGGGCACGGTCAGGGTCGCGGCGCCGCCGACGACGAGCAGTCGCACCCGGGTGCGGGCCAGACCCGCGAGCAGCACCTGCGTGGTCGCGACCAGATCGTCTTCCCTGCCCGGCACCGGCCGGGTCGCGCTGATGACGAGGTCCTGGCCGACACTCAGGTCGACGACGTCGTCGATGTTTCCCGCGTCGCCGATGCGGACCTCGGCCCCGGCCGGCACCTCGTGGGTCCGGGACGGGCTCCGCAGCACGGCAGTCACCTCGTGACCGCGGTGCAGGGCCTCGGCCACCGCACGGCTGCCCACCTGTCCCGCTGCTCCGAAAACTGTGATGCGCATGGTTGTTTCGCTCCTGTCGGATTGGTTCGTACGGTGGTATCGCGCGATCGGGTCGCGCGGGTCAGGCGGTGCGAGCGCTGCTCACGCGTTCGGCGAGCCACACCAGGAAGGTGGCGAGGGCCAGCGCTCCGCCGGCGGCGCTCACTCCGGCCCAGCCGCCGTGCACCCAGGCCATGGCGGTCAGTGCAGAGCCGGCGACCCCGCCGACGAAGAAGGCCGTCATGAAGGCGGAGTTCAGTCGATTGCGGATCTCCGGCGCGAGGGCGTAGATGACGTTCTGGTTGCTGTTGAGTACGGACTGCTGCGCGACGGTCAGCGCGATCGCACCCGCGAGCAGCCACCCCAGTGACGTCCCGCCCGCGCCGATCGCCAACCAGGACACCGCCAGCAGTGCGGTGCCGATTCCCGCTACCCAGTGCACATAGCCGCGGTCGGCGAGCCGGCCGGCCACCGGGGTGGCGATCGTCCCGGCGACACCGACGAGGCCGAAGAGCCCGATGACCGCCTCCGACCACTGGTAGTGGGGGCCGACGAGCAGGAAGGTGACCGACGTCCAGAACACGTTGAACGAGGCGAACGACAGCGCGGCGATGGCCGAGCGCCAACGCAGCACGGGTTCGGTTCGCAACAGGACGACGGTCGACCGCAGCAAGGCGGGGTAGGACATTCCGGCGGGGGTGTGCAGCCGCGGCAGGACCCGCCACAGCAGCACTGCGACCGCGGCAAGCAGGACCGCGTTCACCCAGTAGGCCGTTCGCCAGCCACCGAACTCTGACAACGCACCCGAGACCGTCCGCGCCAGTAGCCCTCCCAGGAGGAGCCCGCTCATCACGGTTCCGACCACCCGGCCGCGGTGCTCGGGCGAGGCGAGGGCGACCGCGAAGGTCACCAGCACCTGCGCGGACACGGAGGTCAGCGCCGCGAGAGCGGTACCCACCAGCAGCACGGTGCCGTTGGGCGCGGCCGCCGACATCAGCAGGAACGCGGCGGTGGCCCCGAACAGCGCCACCGTGAGGCGCCTGCGCTCGAGCAGATCCCCCAGCGGGAGCAGCAGGATCAGACCCACGGCGTAGCCGGCTTGGGCGGCGGTGACGACCATCGCCGCGGTCGACGTGCTGAGGTCGAGGTCCCGGCGGATCACGTCCAGCAGCGGCTGCGCAAAGTAGTTGCCCGCCACCACGAGTCCGGTCGCGACCGACATGAGAAGCAGCAGCCCTCGGCTGAGCCCGGCGTCGGCGGCCGGGGCGCGCTCCGCGGTTCGGGTCATCACGTTTGTCATGCCTGAAAGCTTGGCCAATCAGGATCAATGAGTCCAACACATGTTTGTCACTCCAACAATCGTGATTCAAGATAGATGGATGGAGCTGCAGCAGATGCGTTACGTCATCGCCGTCGCGGAGACGATGAACTTCACCCGCGCCGCCGAACGGTGCCTGGTGGTCCAGTCCGCGCTGAGTCACCAGATCGCCCGCCTGGAACGCGAACTCGGCGCGAAGCTCTTCGATCGGACCAGCCGGAGAGTTCAGCTCACACCCGCCGGCGAGGCGTTTCTCCCTGCCGCCCGGCAGAGCGTGGAGGCGGCCGAGCGGGCTCGCGCGGAGGTCACCGCCGCCGCGGGGGAGATCGGGGGAACGCTGGCGATCGGCGCCATCCCGACCGTCGGCGCGATCGACCTCGCCGGGTCCCTGAAGGAATTCCGCGCACGCCATCCACAGGTGCAGATCAGCCTGCGCATGGGTGCGAGCGGTGACCTGGTCGACCAGGTCCGACAGGGCGCACTGGACGTCGCCTTCCTCGGGTTGCGGCCAGGCGTGGAGCCAACGGGGGTCCGCGGGATCGAGTTGGGGCGTGGCGAACTGGTCGCGTTGGTGCCGGTCGGGCACCCACTGGCCGAGGAGCGTGCGGTGGACCTGCGCAGGCTCTCCGACGAGACCTTCGTCGACTTCCCGGCCGGATCCGGTGGCCGCGCTCAGTCCGACGAGGCCTTCATGGCGGCAGGCGTGCGGCGCAGGGTCGCGTTCGAGGTGATGGCCGTGGACTTCTTTGCGCGACTGATCCGGCAGGGTCTGTGCATCGGCCTGCTGCCAGCCGCCGTCGTGGCGGAGTTTCCCGACCTACGCGTCGTCGAACTGCTCGACCCGCCGACCCGGGTCGAGCACCTGGTGTGGAGCCGACTGCGACCGGCGCCCGCCGCAGCGGCGTTCCTCGCGGGCCTGGGGGTCGGGTCGGACGGATCGCCCTCGCCTCGAACGTGACCGGGCCGCAGGGAGACCCGCGGGTCCTCGGTGGGTCCTCTCCGGCGTCAGACGAGTCGACGTTCGAACGCCACAGTCGCCTTCGAGGTGGCGACGTCCACCGTGTACACCCGGGCGGTGACGGAGTCCGACGCGAGGTCCATCACCATGAACCCGACGTCGGTGAAGTTCTGGAACAGGCTCCGGCGGTTGACCTCGGGACCTGCCTTGCCGTGGCTGTCCTTCGCCGCGGCGCCGGAGACGATCTGCCGGGTTCCCTTGGACGCCACGGTCGGTTCGAGGATCTGCAGCGAATGGTCGTGTCCGGAGAGGATGAACTGGCACCTCCCGACGACGTGGTCCTCGAAGAACCGCTTCGCGTGTACGCCGTTCATGGGCTCGAGCGGGATCCCGTCGTATGCGCCGGCATCGCCGTGGGAACCGTTGTTCAGGTACGGGTGATGGGTACACGCGACCTTCCACTTCGCCGTCGACGAGGAGATCGCCGCGTCGAGCCAGGCGCGTTGCTCGTTCATGAACTGTCCGTCGGGTGCCCAGTACGGCGCGAGCAGCGGCGGCAGGTACGCGGCGAGCGGATTGAGGTCGAGGACGAAGAACTCGACGATCGGGTTCTTCTCCGGCACGCGCACCGAGTAGTACCGGCTGGGCATCCACCACCGCTTCGATCGGCGGTGGTAGTCGACCTCGTCGTTGCCGCGCAGCAGCCAGCCGCCGTCGCCGGGAAAGATCGAGCTGGTGTCGTGGTTGCCCAGGGCCATCACCCACGGAAAGTCGAGTCCGCGGTTCGGATCCTCGAACTTGGTGGTGAACTGGACGTCCTGGTCGCCGTTGGGGCCGAGTTCGTAGATGTTGTCGCCGAGGCCGAGCGCCATGGAGAGGGGTTCGCGGCGATGAAGGTCGCGGATGGCGTCGGCCACCGCCCACTGAGCCGGAGTGCCTGTTCCCGCGTCGCCGGTGACGAGCACACGCAGGGTGGATCCGGTGGGGAAGGCGAACTTGTCCGTGGTGGCGGGGGCCGCCGCTGCGCCGGCCAGCGCGGGCGTCAATGCGGCGAGCGGAACCGCGGCACCAGCGGCCGCTGCGCCGGCCAGGAATCGGCGTCGATCGATTCCGTCGAACTCCGTCATCGTGTCCTCGTTCGTTCGGGTGGGCGGGCAACGACAAGGAGCAAACCCGAATATGGACAATCGTTCAACTGGGCGCGCGGAATGTCGCCACCTGTTCACGCAGATTTCGGCCGGGTGGGATGCGGTGAATCCTGCGTGAACACCCGCCGTGACCTGGCCCCTCGGGTTGAACGACCGTCCAGATTCCGCTGCGATCGGATTCGGTGTTCGGGCCTCGCCCGCGACGGACCTCGAGTCGGCACCCGCGGGCGTCGCGCTCGTGACGCGATCACCACGAAGACGAGTTGGGGCCACGGCATGGGCTGGACACTGAGAATCGGAATTCGCTCGAGCGCGGTCGCCGCGGCCTTGGCCGTGGCGCTGGTCGGCGGGACGGCCACCGCCCGCGCCGAACCCGCGCCGATCGATTCCGTTCGAGCCGGGGGCACGACCTGCGTGGGGTCGAATCACGCAACGCTGGGCGCCGTCTTCGATGCAGTGCTGCAGGCCTCGAAACCGATTCTGCCGCAACCCTTCCTCGACAGCTACGACGAGATCCGTGCCGAGGGGCACCGGCGCCTCAGCTCCACGGGTATCAGCACCCTGACGGTCTCCAACCCCGCGGCGACGCAGTCCGCGGATCCGAACGCGGGCATCAACAAGTACGGCGACCCGATCACCCGCTACCTCGTCACCCAGTTGACGAACGTCAAGAACGGCCAGGAGTCGGCGGTCATTCGTGCCGAGAACCTCACCCTCGGGCAGGCAGTCGAGACCGCGTACTTCCTGATCTACACGACCGCCCTGGTGCCGGCGAACATCATCGCCGGGATGATCCCCTCGATGGTCACCCTCGGTCCGGTCAGCGCGGGGATGCTCATCAGCCTCCCGATCAAGCTGGGGGCGAAGGGATTCGCCCTCATCTACGACGCCGCGCAGGGCCAGCTCGAGCGCAGTTGCCTGGTGTGGGCGGATCGAGACGCGATCGCGGCGGCCGGCCGGCCGGACCCGGAGGTGGACCTCGGATTCGAGGCGCCCGCGTTCGTGCGGGAGATCGCCGCTGGCCTCTCGGTCGCAGGCGCGGGCTGCCCGCCCGTCGCCGATCTGACCCTCGCGCAGGTGCTGGCGCGGACCGGGGACTACCTGCGCGCGACGAATCCCGGTCCCGACAGCGTGCGGCAGGTCGAGGACCAGCAGGCGCGGCTGGCGTGGATCCTCGAGCACGCGATGGTCCCGGTGGGGCTGATCCCCGCCCATCCGGACGACTTCTCCACCATCGAGACGCTCCTGTCGACCGGGCTCGGTCTGGTGCCCACCGTCGGTGGTGCGGCGACGGAGGCTCTGGTCGGCCTCGTCCACGACGGCTTCGCGGGCAGGGACTTCGCCGAGGTTCAGCCGCTCGGCGCGGTGCGGGTCGGTGACGCACTCACGGCCTCGTACTTCGCGTACGCGCTGACGACGCAGGTCATGGAGATCGGATACACCGCAGCCACCGACGCGCTGTCCGCGGCGTGGATTGCGGGGTCGGGCGGGGCCGGCGCCGCGGTCAACCCCTTCGACTGGATCCCGTCGCCCTTCCCGCTGATCAACGCGCCCAACACGTATGGGCTGCTGACCTACCGGCACGTCCTGAGTTCGGTGTGCCTCACCGACGGGGCTGCGGCGCAGGGGTGACGGCGTTTTTCCGTACACATAGTTCAATCAAGTGATTGAACTATGTGATAGACACGAGCGGAGGTTTGCCGCCGGCTGACCCGGGCCGGAACCGATCCGAGGAGATGACAATGACGTGGACCGCCGACTCGTTGAAGTTCGGAGCGTTCCTCGCTCCGTTCCACCCGCTGAACGCCGATCCCGCGCTGCAACTGCGCCGCGACATCGATCTCATGCAGCACCTCGACCACCTCGGCTTCGACGAGGCGTGGATGGGCGAGCACCATTCGACCGGCGCCGAGATCGTGCCCGCCCCCGACGTGTTCATCGCCGCGGCGGCCGAGCGCACCGAACGCATCCGGTTCGGCACCGGCGTCGCCTCACTGCCCTACCACCACCCGCTGGTCACCGCGGACCGCATCACCCAGCTGGACCTGCAGACCCGCGGCCGGCTGATCTTCGGCACCGGCCCCGGCAAGATCCCGCTGGACGCGCACATGATGGGCATCGACCCCTCGGACCAGCGTCGCATGCAGGGTGAGGCGCTCGAGGCGATCCTGGCGCTGCTGCGCGGCGAGGTGGTGAACATGGAGACGGACTGGTTCACCCTGCGCGACGCCCGCGCCCAGCTGCCGACGTACAACCCGGCCGGCATCGAGATCGCGACCGCGTCGACGATGTCGCCGAACGGCTCGGTGCTCGCCGGCACCCACGGCCTCTCGCTGCTGTCGCTGGCCGCCAGCTCCCCCAGCGGATTCGAGGTCCTCGACCGCAACTGGGGCGTCTACGAGACGGTCTGCGCCGAGCACGGACACGTCGCCGACCGCTCGCGCTGGCGCCTGGTCAACCCGATGTTCCTCGCCGAGAGCCAGGCCGAGGCCGAGAAGGCCGTGAGCCGACGGATCCAGTCCATGTCGTACTACGCCAACCGGCAGAACGGCCGCTACCCGGACTGGGGGCAGACGCCGCAGGGCGTGATCGATCACTGGCGCAACGACACCCTCGGCGAGTTCGGGCAGGCCATCATCGGCACCCCCGATCAGGCGATCGCGCAGATCGAGCGACTGATCGAGAAGACCGGCGGGTTCGGCACCATGCTGATCCTGCACGTCGACATGGCGAACTGGGAGGACACCAAGCGCAGCTACGAGCTGTTCGCGTCCGAGGTGATCCCGCACTTCAAGAACCGCAACCGTGGCCGCGAGGCGAGCCTGCAGTTCGCCGAGGACAACCGCGACTACCTCATCGGCGGCCTGGTGGGCGCGATCACCAAGGCGCACACCGACTACTACGGCCAGCCCACCCAGGCGGGGGTGTAAGCATGCGCGCGGTGCAGTACCACGAGGGTGAGTTCATCCTCACCGACGTACCCGAGCTCCCGGCGTTGGGCGAGGGGCAACTGCGCATCGAGGTCGTCGCCTGCGGCATCTGTGGCAGCGACCTGTCGATGTCGAAGGACCCGTGCCGGTTCGTCGAGGTGATGGACGCGGCCCGGTACCCGTTGGCCCAGTTCGACACCGAGCGCCCGGTGGTGCTCGGGCACGAGTACGCCGGACTCGTCGCCGAAATCGGCTCCGGTGTAGACGATTTCGCCGTCGGTGATCGGGTCTCGGGACTCGGCATCGTCACCGACACCGCGACCGGCATCCCGAAGATCATCGGGTACTCGAACGAGTATCACGGAGGCTACGGCGAGTACGTCGTCGTCGACAGCGTCTGGGTCCGCCACGTCCCGGACGGGCTCTCGCTCGAGCACGCCGCGCTCGCCGAGCCGCTGCACGTGGGTGAGCTGCACATGCAGCGCTCGGGGCTCACCTCTGCAGACTCGGCTCTGGTGATCGGTTGCGGCACCATCGGTCTCGGTGCGATCGTGGCTGCGAAGGCGCGGGGTGCACACACGGTCGTCGCCTCCGAGCCCTCGCCGAAGCGGCGCGAGCTGGCCAGGCTGATGGGCGCCGACATCGTCGTCGACCCGGCCGAGCAGGACCCGATCGCGGTGTGGGAGGAGCGGGTCGAGCAGGGTGGGGGCGGCGAGGGAATCCTGATCGCGTACGAGTGCAGCGGCCGCGCCGGCACCATCGACATGCTGCTGCGTTCGCTGCCGTCGGGGTCCCGGATCCAGGTTCTCGCCGCGCCGTTCGGCGACGAGTCCATCATCCCGGCGATCGGCCAGCTGCGCCGGATCGCGATCAACTTCGGCCACGGTCCGACCGAGCGCGGCTACGAGATCGTCCTGCAGCGCCTCGCGGACGGCGAGATCGACGCCGACGCGATCATCACCGGCCGGGTCGGGTTGGAGGGGGTCGGTGACGCGATCGCCGCTCTGCGCAACCCGGACGAGCACGTGAAGATCATGGTGCTGCCGAAGGGAACCCGGGACGCGTAACGCGCCCCCGTCCAACCGGGGCGTGTGCCCAGGCAGCGGGGTCGCTGCCGGGGCACACGCCTCGGGTCGGACGTTGTGGGACAACCTGTCCCGTCGGTCCGGTGCGATCAGAAGTGCCGGGTCAGCCAGTCGACCATGATCTCGGTGGTGCCGTGCGGGTCCTCGAGCTGAGTCCAGTGCCCGGTGTCGATGATCCGCCGTTCGAAGTCGTCGAAGTACTGCAGCAGGTTGTCGGTGAGCTGCGGGGCACAGATCGGGTCCCCGCTCGCGGCGATCAGCAACGCCGGCACGAAGGCCCGTGGCACCACCCCGTCCGCGAACCGTTCGGTGTGTACCTCCCAGTTGCGCAGGATGCTGCGATACCAGCTCAGGCCACCGCCAAATCCGCGGCGTGCGTAGGCAGCTGCGTAGTACTGAAGCTCCTCGGAGTCCATCACGACCTCGCCCGGCCACGTCGACTCGTCGTCCCTGAGCCAGTGGATGTACGCCATCGACTCCGGATCGTGTCGGCCGGTCCGAGACAGGTTCGTGCCGGAGCCGGTGTCGCGACGCATGAAGAAGCGGAAGGTGCGCGCGGGATCCTTGTCCAGCAGCTCCTCGCACTCCTGGGTCTGGAAGTAGGCGACGTAGTTCTCGGGACCGTACGCCTGCTCGTACTTGTCGAGTGGGTTCTCCGCCGAGTACCCGAACGGCGTGTTCAGGGTGATGACGCCCGCGACCGAATCGGGCTGCAGGTACGGCATGTTCCACGACACCATCCCGCCGAAGTCGTGGCCCACGACCACGCCCTTCTCGTAGCCGGCGTCGGCGATCACGGCGGCGACGTCGGCGGTCGTCTCGGCGATGCTGTACCTGGTCGGGTCGGCCGGCCCGTCGGATAGTCCGTAGCCGCGCATGTCGGGGGCCATCACGTGAAAGCCCGCGTCGGCGATCGGCTGCAGCTGGTGGCGCCACGAAGCGGCGAGTTCGGGGAATCCGTGGCACAGCACGACGCACACGTCGCGCTCGCGCCGCTCGGGCTTCGCCTCGAAGACGGCGAGGCGGGCGCCGTCGGTGTCGACGTAACGGGGTTCTGGCAACACGGTCATCGATCCTTCCGAAAGGGAGAATTCTATCGACTGATTGGATCAGGTGATTGATCCTATCGGTCCCTTCCCGGGTCGGCTGGAATACCGCGGATCGAATCCCGAACGGCCGTCAGGTGCTTCGCGGGTGTTCGGATACGCTCCCTCCCATGGCCCGGACAACACAGACCAGACAGGGCGATGCCACCCGCAACCGGCTGGTCAAGACCGCCGAACGGATGTTCGCCGCTCAGGGGGTCGACGCGGTGTCGATTCGAGCGGTCAATGCAGCGGCCGGTCAAGGTCCGGCGGCCGTGCACTACCACTTCGGCTCCAAGGAAGATCTCTTGGCGGCCGTCCTGCTCGACCTCGGTGCCGACCTGTCGCGGCAGATCGGGGCGAACATCGATCGCCTCGCCGCGGCGACGGAGGCCCCCGCACTGGGCGAGGTGGTCCGCGCCCTGACCGATCCGTATCTCGACCTCCTCCGCACGCATCGAGTCCGGGGGATTCGCTGGGTGAAGATCGTCGTCCAGGTTTCACGTGAGGGCCGACCCGCGGTCACTTCCACCGGCCAGGACGAACTTTCGCTTCGGCTCCGCGAACAGGTGCGTCGGGCGCTGCCGGACACCGCCGCGGATCGAATCGATCGGCGATGGCCGATCGCCGTGATGAGCTTCCTGCAGTCGCTCAGCCGCGTCGACGACTGGGCGGCCGGCGGAGGCAAGGTCACCGAGGACGAACTCGTCGAGTACTACGAGGATCTCGTCACCTTCGTCACCGGCGGGGCCGAGCACATGTTGTCCTGAACCCGTCGGGCCGACGGCTTCCGGTCGACCGGGTGATCCGCGGGCGTCAGACCTCGGATTCGCCCAGCGCCGCCCGCAGTGCGTGGTGCATGTCGTCACGCGTGCGGTCCGAGACCGTGGGACCGGGGATGGCGTTGGAACCGTGGAAGGTCCCTGGCCGGTGGTGCAATTCGACCGGTACCCCGGCACGGATCAAGCGAAGGGCGTAGTCGAGGGCCTCGTCGCGCAGGGGGTCCAGTTCGCAGGCGGAGATCCACGCGGGAGGCAGGCCGATGAGGTTCTCGGCGCGGGCCGGGGCCGCGTACGGGGAAGCCTCGGATCGTGCGTCCCCCAGGTAGAAATCCCACGCGAGGGCCGCCTGGGCGGTGGTCCACAGGGGCGTGTCCGTGAACTCCCGGATCGAGTCGGTCTGCATCCGGTCGTCAAGCATCGGATTGTCCAGAACCTGACAGGCCAGGGCCGGGCCCATCTCGTCGCGTACCCGCAGCGCGAGGCCCGCCGCGAGTCCTGCCCCGGCGCTGACGCCCCCGATCGCGATGCGAGCGGGATCGACCGCCAGGTCGTTCGCGTGCTCGACGACCCACATCAGGGCGGTGTGGCCGTCGTCGAGGCCGGCGGGGTACGGATTCTCCGGTGCGAGTCGATACTCGACGCTCACGACGAGGCAGCCGACGCTCTCGGCGATGGCGACGCAGGATCGCTCGCTGCTCGCGATGTCGCCGAACACGTACCCACCGCCGTGGAACCACACGAGAGCGCCCATCGGACGGGTCGGGCCGGTCGGGGTGTACAGGCGGATCGGGATGTCGGCTCCGCCGTCGCGGGCGGGAACCTGGCCGTCGGTGACCGCCACACCGTCGGGGCGTTCGACCGCAGCCGCCAGCATGGCGGCACGCAGGCGCTGGCTCTCCCGGAAGGTGGCAGGGTCCGCGATGTCCACGTGGGGCAGTGCCGGCAGCAGCGCTCGCAATTGCGGATCGATTCGATTCTGCACGGCAATCCTCGGGGAATCAGGTGGTCGGTGTCCGAATTCCCGAAGCGTAGAAGCCGTGGAGGCGCCCATGAAATGCGTTCTCCCGCATAACGGGAGGGTGTCAGCCGACCGGCTCGGCGTGCGCGGGGCGTCCTAGAGGTCGATCGGATCCCGGTCCCTCGCCTCGCGGAGACGCTGGCCCGTGCGGTACAGCTCGATCAGAAGTGGACGAAGTGCTTCACCGCGTGGGGTCAGACGGTAGACGGTGCGCGACGGAAATCCGGAATGGATCCCGCGTTCGACTATGCCTTCGTTCACCAGGTGGGTGAGTCGGTCGGTGAGCACCTTGTCGCTCAGCGCCGGAAGGGAGTTCGAGAGTTCGGAGAACGAGGCCGGCCCGTGCATCACATTGCGCAACACCAGGGTGGTCCAGCGGCCCGCGATGGCGTGCAGAGCGATCTCGACCGAACATGCCGGGTCCGGGACAGCCGTCCGCCCGTTCGGGGTCGGGACGAGCTCCTCGTCCCACTGCGTTCGACTAACCGTTTGGTGAGCCGCGGAACCGCCTGGTGTGCTCGTCCTCATGCCGACATCAAACACGCACGGCCAGGCCGGTGTTCCCCTGACGCGTGATCCTCACGATCACCCGCACGTCTTCGCGGCGGCGTTCAATACCGGTGACGCCGACATCGTGGACAGCGTCTACGAGCAGGACGGGCTGCTCGTCGACAGACCCGGGCACGTGACGAGCGGTGCCGAACGGCGTGCGGCGAATGCTCGGCTGCTGGCGCTCGGCCTGCCGATCGAGGTCTTTCCGAGGCACGTCTACGTCATGGGGGACATCGCGTTGATGATCGTGGACTGGGTGATCGCGGGGACGTCGGCTGCCGGTGACTCGGTCGATGTCCGCGGGACGGCGACCGATGTCGCGCGCCGTGGACCGGACGGCCACTGGCGCTACGTGATCGACAATCCTTTCGGGACGGCGACGCCGTAGTCGGGTACGCCGCGGCGCTTCGCCCGGTGAGACTTCCGCGACCGTCCCCGACGGCAGCGTGACGTCGCGGACCTCACGCCAGGAGGATCATGCCGGCGTCAACGCTCGGGCGGCCCACCGTCCGCGGTGCATGCTGATCTCGATGCTGTGCTCGAAACAGTCGCTGACCTGGTCACTGGTGAGGACCGCCTCGATCGGTCCCTGCGCGAGGACCTCGCCACGGCGAATGAGGATCGCATGGGTGGTGGACGCGGGGATCTCCTCGATGTGATGCGTAACGAGAATGCTGGCCAGCCAAGGATTCTCGCGCCGGACCTGGTCGAGGGCCGTCAGCAACTGCTCCCGTGCCGCGAGGTCGAGACCCGTGGACGGCTCGTCCAGGAGGAGGAGTTGCGGCTCCGGCATCAGCGCCCGGGCGATCAGCACTCGCCCCCGCTCGCCCTGGGACAGGTTCGGCCACCGAGCGTCGGAACGCTCGGCCACCCCGAACGCCGCGATCAGGGCGTCGGCTCGGTCGAGCTGCTGGGGCGTCGGTGTCCAGCGCTGAACCAGTTCCGTGGTGTTGGTGAGACCCGTGAGCACGACTTCGCGCACGGTGAGCGGGGACTGCAGGGGATGCCTCGGGTTCACGTGCCCGATCGCGGCACGCAGGCTGCGCATGTCCACGCGGCCGAGCCGATGGCCGAGCACCCGCACGATCCCGCGCGTCGGATGCGTCTGCGCCCCGAGCAGGCTGAGCAGGGTGCTCTTCCCCGCCCCGTTGGATCCCAGCAGCACCCAGTGCTGACCGCGTTCGACGGTCGCCGAGACATCCGAGATGAGGGCTCGCCCGTCACGGACGACCGTGACGGCGTCGGTGGCAACGATCGGCGACATCAGGCGTCTTCCTCCATCTGCAGGGTGGCGATCACGGAGTCGATGTTTGCGGCCACCGCGGCCATGGCCGCGGCGGCGTCCTGCGCTTCGATCGCGCGCAGGAGGTCGTCGTGTGCGTCCGAGGTGTCGGGGTGCTCGGGTTCGTCCCGCTCGAGCTCGACAAGTGCGTCGTGGAGCAACGGACGGACCGAGGTGAACAGAGCTGCCAGGACGGCGTTTCCGGCGAGGTCCACGACGGCGGCGTGGAAGTCGAGATCGGCGCTCACGAACTCCTCGATGCCGGTCCCGTGCAGCGAGTGCCGGGCCTCGAGTCCGATTCGCAGGGCGGCGAGGTCGTGCGGTCGGGCGCGTGTCGCGGCGAGCCGGGCGGCCTCGACCTCCAGCGCGCGCCGCACCTCGAACACCTCGAGCAGTCGGGCGCGGCGCAACAGGCGGGGGAGGTCGGAGGCGCTCGACGGCGTGGCTGCGGATTCGCTGACGAAGGTGCCGACGCCGTGACGCACCGTCAGCCGGCCGTCCTGCGCCAAGAGTCGGACCGCCTCCCGGATCGATGATCGGCCGACGCCGAGTTCGGCGGCCAGGTCCGCCTCGCGGGGCAATCGTTGACCCGGCGCCCAGTGTCCGCTCGAAATACGTTCGCGCAGTATCCGTTCCAGCTGTGGAACGAGCGGACCGCTTCTCAGTTCGGGGCTCACGGCTGTCCTTTCGGCGACTGCGGCCAGGCTACCAGAGAGATCAGACCTCTGATCTCTCTGTGGCTCACCTCGTCGCGCGCAGTGGCACCACCTCGCTGGTCGCACGGCGGTCCTGATCTTCGGTGCGGTGATGCTGATCATTCGGCTGTTCCGGACCGACCGTCGGAGCGGCAGGTGTCCATCCGCCCATGCGATCCGGCGTCGCCGGAAAGAAGTTCGGCAGGCGTGTCGATCCGCGACCTTCCCCGTTCGACCTGTGGATGAGAGGGTTCCAGAGAGAGGACCCGGACAACCAGGGAGACGACAGTAATGAAGTACATGCTGGTCATGCGCGCCACCGACGAGGCCTACGCGGGGATGATGAACACCGACTTCGACGAGATGCTCGAGACCATCGGAAAGTACAACGACGAGATGATCCGGGCCGGGGTGCTGCTCGCCGCGGAGGGACTCGACGACGCCGCCGGGGGCGTGGTCGTCGACCATTCCTCCGAGCAGCCGGTGGTCACCGACGGCCCGTACGGCGAGACCAAGGAGCTGTTCGGGGGGTTCTACCTCCTCAACGTGGCGTCGAAGGAGGAGGCCGTCGAGTGGGCGAAGCGGTCGCCGGTCACCGGCCCCGGGTTCAAGACCGAGATCCGTCGGGTCACCACGATCGACGAGTTCCCGCAAGACAACGAGTGGATCAAGAAGGAGCGGGCGTGGCGCGAAGCCACCGGCCAGCTCTGATCTGATCGACGGGCGATGGCGGATCCCACCGGCCGAGAGGCCGTCGCCGCGGTCTGGCGGATCGAGTCCGCGCGGATCGTCGGTGCCCTCGCGCGGTACACCGGCGAGTTCGCGCTGGCCGAGGACCTTGCTCAGGAGGCGTTGGCCGAGGCGCTCGTGACCTGGCCCCGTGAGGGCGTGCCCCGCAACCCCGCGGGGTGGCTGCTGACCGTCGGCCGGCGCCGCGCGATCGATGCGTTCCGCCGGCGCTCCGCACTCGACGAGCGGTACACCGCCCTCGCCCACGACCTGGGCGAGGGCGGCGCCGTGACGGGGAGCGCACCTGTCGATCCGGCGCGGGACGCCGGGGACGTGCTGTGGGATCCGGACCGGATCGACGACGACGTGCTCGCGCTGATGTTCATCTCCTGCCACCCCGTGCTGTCGCGGGAGGCGAGGGTCGCACTCACCCTGCGGGTGGTCGGCGGTCTGACCAGCGACGAGATCGCCAGCGGGTTCCTCGTTCCCACCGCGACCGTGCAGGCCCGGATCACCCGGGCGAAGAAGACCCTCGGCGCGGCCCGCGTGCCGTTCGAGGTGCCGTCGGCGCCGGAGCGGAAGGAGCGGCTCGGCTCGGTGCTCAGCGTTGTCTACCTGATCTTCACCGAGGGCTCCTCCGCCAGCTCCGGCGACGACCTGATCCGGCTCGACCTCGCGAGCGAGGCGCAGCGCCTCGCGCGGGTGCTGGCCCGGCTGGTGCCGGACGAGCCCGAGGTGCACGGCCTGCTGGCGCTGCTCGAGCTGACCTCCGCGCGCTTCCCGGCGCGCACCGGGCCGGACGGCGAGCCGGTGCTGCTCGAGCACCAGGACCGCCGCCGCTGGGACGTCGCCGCGATCGGGCGGGGACGAGCCGCACTGGCGCGCGCGGAGCACGTCGGCCGGGGCCTGGGCGCCTACGGACTGCAGGCGGTCATCGCCGAATGTCATGCCCTCGCACCGTCGGTCGCCGAGACCAACTGGGAACGCGTCGTGCTCGTCTACGAGGCGCTCGGCCGGCTCGCGCCGTCACCGGTGGTGGACCTCAATCGCGCGGTGGCGGTCTCCATGGCGCAGGGACCGGCTGCGGCGTTGCCGATCGTCGACGGTCTGATCGCTTCCGGAGCGCTGTCGCACTCGCACCTGCTGCCGAGTGTTCGCGGTGAGTTGCTCACCCGACTGGGCCGCGCCGAGGAGGCTCGCGCCGAACTGGAGAGCGCAGTTCGCTTGTGCCGCAACGAGCGTGAGCGAGGGGTGTTGCAGCGAAAGATCGCCGATCTGCCCGCGCCAGGCTCCTGAACTCTTGACCGAATCCAGAAAGATGAGTCATTGTATTCGTGTGCCCTCGACGAGGGAATATGCCGAGCAGATGCGCACGGCTGAGCTGCGCGCGACCCGGACTCGGGTCGCGGCGCTGGAGGCTGCGCACGACGTGCTGACGGCGCTGAATCCCGAAGGTCTGGTCCGGCGTTCCGTCCGAGTGAGCCCCGACCGCTCGACAGCACCGGTCTCGCGACCACATCCGCGGTCGCGCTCCGTCACATCCACACCCGGAAGGAATGGCCGACGTGTCCAACAGTGAAAGTGAAAGCCCGGCAATTGGCTGCCCGGTTCCTCATGCACATCGACCGATGACCAACCAGGACTGGTGGCCGAATCAGCTGAACCTGCAGGTTCTCCATCAACACTCGCCCCTGTCCGATCCCATGGGCGAGGACTTCGACTACGCGGCGGAGTTCCGGACGCTCGACGTGGACGCGCTGAAACGCGACGTCATCGAGCTGATGACGACGTCGCAGGACTGGTGGCCGGCCGACTTCGGTCACTACGGGCCGCTGTTCATCCGGATGAGCTGGCATTCGGCGGGGACGTACCGCATCGCCGACGGCCGTGGTGGTGGTGGCGAGGGCGCCCAGCGTTTCGCCCCCGTCAACAGCTGGCCCGACAACGCGAGCCTCGACAAGGCACGCCGGCTGCTCTGGCCGGTCAAGCAGAAGTACGGCCGGAAGATCTCCTGGGCGGATCTGCTGATCTTCGCCGGCAACTGCGCCTACGAATCGATGGGGTTCGAGACGTTCGGCTTCGGTTTCGGCCGCGAGGACATCTGGGAGCCCGACGAGGTGTTCTGGGGGCCGGAGGACACCTGGCTCGGCGACGAGCGCTACAGCGGCGACCGGGAACTCACCGGCCCGTTCGGCGCCGTGCAGATGGGCCTGATCTACGTGAATCCGGAAGGGCCCAACGGAAACCCGGACCCGCTCGCCGCGGCCGTCGACATCCGTGAGACCTTCCGCCGGATGGCGATGAACGACGTCGAGACCGCCGCGCTGATCGTGGGCGGCCACACCGTCGGCAAGACCCACGGCGCGGGACCTGCCGACCTGGTCGGGCCCGAGCCCGAGGCCGCGCCGATCGAGCAGCAGGGCCTCGGCTGGAAGAGCTCCTTCGGCACCGGCGTCGGTGGGGACGCGATCACCAGCGGCCTCGAGGGCACCTGGACGCCCACCCCGACCAGGTGGGACAACAGCTTCCTCGAGACGCTGTACGGCTACGAGTGGGAGAAGACCAAGAGCCCGGCCGGGGCGTGGCAGTACATCCCGAGGGACGGCGCCGGGGCGGGCACCGTCGGTGACGCCCACGATCCGTCGAAGTCCCACAGTCCGGTGATGCTGACGACGGACCTCTCGCTGCGGTTCGACCCGGTGTACGGGCCCATCACCCGTCGTTGGCTGGACCACCCGGAGGAGCTCGCGGAGGAGTTCGCCAAGGCCTGGTACAAGCTGCTGCACCGCGACATGGGGCCGGTCTCGCGCTACCTCGGGCCGTGGGTTGCGGAGCCGCAGCTGTGGCAGGACCCGGTCCCGGCGGTCGACCACGCCCTGGTCGGGGCGGGCGACGTCGCGGCGCTCAAGTCCGCGGTCCTGGCGTCGGGGCTGCCGATCTCCCGGTTGGTCGGGGCCGCCTGGTCCGCGGCTGCATCCTTCCGTGGCACCGACAAGCGTGGTGGTGCCAACGGGGCGCGAATTCGGCTCGAGCCGCAGAAGGACTGGGAGTCGAACGAGCCGGACGGGCTGGCGGAGGTGCTGTCGACCCTCGGGCGGATTCAGCGCGAGTTCAACGAGGTGCGCTCCGACGACACGCGGATCTCGCTGGCCGACCTGATCGTGCTCGCCGGATGTGCGGCGGTCGAGCAGGCAGCGCGCGATGGCGGCTACGACGTCACTGTGCCGTTCACGCCGGGTCGCACCGACGCCTCGCAGGAGCAGACCGACGTGGAGGCGTTCGCCGTCCTCGAACCCCGGGCCGACGGGTTCCGCAACTACCTGCGAGACGGGGAGAAGCTGCCCGCGGAGCGGCTACTGCTGGACAAGGCGAACCTGTTGACCCTGACCGCTCCGGAGATGACGGTTCTCGTCGGTGGCATGCGGGCCCTGAACGCCAATGTCGGTCAGTCCGGGCACGGGGTTCTCACCGACCGACCCGGGACCCTGACGAACGACTTCTTCGTGAACCTGCTCGACATGGGCACACAATGGAAGCCGTCCGAGGCGTCCGAGAACGTGTACGAGGGCCGCGATCGCGCCACGGACGGGGTCAAGTGGACCGCCACCGCCGTCGACCTCGTCTTCGGCTCGAACTCGCAGTTGCGCGCACTCGTCGAGGTCTACGGCAGCGACGACGGTGCGCAGAAGTTCGTGCAGGACTTCGTGTCTGCGTGGGACAAGGTGATGAACCTCGACCGCTTCGACCTCGCCTGACGACCCGGTGGCCGGTGCCCGAAGGACTGACCGCCCGAACCCTGGCGGTCAGTCCACGGCCGGTGCTCCTCGGGATCGGTGGGTGGTCACCGCGACCGCGACCCCCGCGGCGACGCCGAGGAGGGTGCCGATCACGCGGTCGCGAATCAGCGTCATCGGCTCGGTCGGGTAGGCGAGTTCGGTCATCAACATGATCAGCGGTGTGAAGAAGCCGATGGCGAGTCCGTAATTGCGGGTCATGAACAGCTCTGTCGGAAAGAGCAGGGCGATCACGAACACCGCCAGCACGGTCGCCGACAGGTCGGGCAGGAGCAGCGCGGCGGTGGCGGCGAGGCCGGCAAGTGTGCCCAGCACGCGATGGATCCCGCGGTACACGCGGCTGCGCGCGTCCGTGGCGGCCAACGGCACCGCGGCGCCGGCCAGTGCCCAGTTGAGGTGGCCGATCCCGAGCAGCAAACCGATCACACCTGCGATCGAGAGGGCCAGCGCGTAGCGCGCCGCCTGGATGAGCACCTCCGACGTGTCCGGTTGCCCGTCCGCACGGACCGGTCGGGCGGCCGTGCCGCGACCGAGTGCCCGGCCGCGAATCGAACGGGACTGGCCCACAACGATGCTGAGCAGTGCGGTGCCGGCGTAGATCGCCAACGCAGCCCACGGCGCGACGTGCCCGGCAGGGCCGACGGCGATGGCGCCGAGGGCGAAGATTCCGAAGAAGGGGCCCGCCGGACGGAGTCCGCACCGGTCCGTCACCACCGATCCAACCGCGGCGAAGCCGACCTCGGTGACCACCAGCATCCACGGTCGAGCCTGGATGCCGGACAGGAGAACACCGATGGCCACACCGGTCAGCAGCACCCCGCTCGCCTGCAGTTGATGTCTGAGGCGTTCGCGGTGACACTCGGACCGCCCGTACATCCCGGTGAACGACCCGAAGACGGCGTAGACGATGAGGTCGGGACGGCCGGCAATCACCAGCGCCAGCCCGGGAACGACCAGTCCGATCGCAACCCTGCTCGCGTGCAGGTGCTCGTTCGTGTCCGCGGGGGTCTCCGGTATCGGAGACGGCGCGCACCGGATGTCGGACATCGTCACCCCTCGTCGAGAGCGGACCCGTGGCCGCCGAATTCGTCGCCGTCCGTCGCGTGCGGAAGGCGATTTCAGTCTCACGGCACGATGCCGAGGGTGTCCAAGACGGGATTCCGACCGGTCGATAGGCCGGACCGATCGAGGATGCCGAGGTCAGTCGGTGGCAGGCACCGACGACCCGGCGAGCGCGCCGTCGGCACCGGCGCCCCGCGCGGACCGGATCAGTGCGCGGGTGAGCACCGAGCCGGGCTCGACCGCATCGGTCACGAGCGCGATCCGCGCGGCGACGGCCGGGCCGTCCAATCGCAGCACACTCGCGCCGGGAGGCGGCCGCAGGCTGCGGAGCCAGGTCTGCGGCACGATACTCGCCCAGCGTCCGGTCTCGATGTGAGCGAGAAGCGTTGCGATGGAATCGGTTTCCAGCTGTGGTGTCGCCTCGAGGCCGTGCGTGGCCAGCGCATCGTCGATGAGTTGGCGCCCGCGCATACCCTTGTTCAGCAGGCACATCGGCAGTTCCAGCGCGTCGGGCCAGTCGATGCTGCCCGATCGGCCCGCGAGTAGGTCCCGGCCCGCGACGAGCACGTGCCGCTCCTCGTACAGCGGTGTGACGAGCAGGCCGGCGGTGTCCTGCCCGTCCGGGTAGACGATCCCGGCGTCGAGTTCGAATCGGCGGACGCGTTCGACGATGTCCGCCGAACGCAGACTCGTCTCGAGCTGTACCCGGACCAGCGGGTGCTCGGCGCAGAACGCATCGGTGATCACGGCGACAGTGGTCGAGGCGGCCGGGATCACCCCGAGCCGGAGCTCACCGGTCAGGCCCGTCTGCAGCGCCGCGACCTCGTGCTCGAGTGCATCGCGGTCGGCCAGGATGCGCCGCGCCCACAACACGAGCCGCTCGCCCTCCGGGGTGAGGCCTTCGAAGGCACGTCCGCGCCGGACCAGCGGAACCTTCAACTCCTGTTCGAGCTTGCGGATCGCCTCGGACAGCGCCGGTTGAGACACGTAGCAGGCGGCTGCGGCGCGAGCGAAGTGCCGCTCCCGAGCGAGCGCCACGAAGTACTCGAGTTGGCGGAACAGCATGGTCTATTCGACCACGCCAACTACGGTGGGCAGCGTGACGTCGAAGCGATCGTGGCCACGCCGCGTCCTCCGGGTTGCTGGTCAGGTCTTCGTCGGTGTGGTCGTCCTGGTCGTCGTCGCCGTTGCAGTCTCGGCCGGCGTCCACCGGTGGCACACTCCCCGCGACAAGGCGGCCGTCGAGCAGGCGATCGGTTCCCACCACCGCTACGTCGACGTGGACGGGCGCCGGATGAGTGTCGCCGTCCAAGGTTCGGGACCCCGCACCATCGTCCTGCTGCCCGGCCTGGGCACACCGGAACCGATCCTCGACCTCGATCCGCTGGCTCGGCGCCTCGCGGAGGAGAACACGGTCGTCACCGTCGAGTACTTCGGGCTGGGTCTGAGCGACGGCACCGATGCCCCACGCACCAGTGCGGCGATAGTCGACGAGACCCGGGCCGCGCTTCGGGGCCTGGGACTGAACGGCCCCTACGTCCTGATGCCCCATTCGATTTCGGGTCTCTATGCGACGTGGTGGGCCACGCACCGGCCGGACGAGGTGGCCGCCGTGGTCGGCCTGGACGACGAGCGCTACACCGCCCGCGCGGCCCAGGACTCCCCGGACTGGCCGGGCTGGATGTCGGCCGTGACCGCGGTCGGCGGCATACGGGACCTGATCGCCCTGGACGAGCGGACCGACTACCTGGGCCTGGTGGACGACTACAGGCAGAGCCTCGGCGACGCCGACGAGTACAGCCGCGAGCAGCAGGACCTGTATCTGCGGTCGTACGCATGGGTCTTGAACGCCACCATGCTCGACGAGGCCGCCAGCGAAGCGGACAACGTGCGGGCGGTCGAAGGGGCGGTGTTCCCAGCGACCATGCCGGTCATGTCGATACTGGCGTCCACCTCGCTCGAGGCGGAGCCGGAGTGGGAGGCCTCGCACCGTGCGGCGATCAGCAATCCGTCGATCCAACAGGTCGTGATCCTCGACGGTCACCACTACCTGTTCCACGCGCACGCCGCGGCGATTGCCGAGCTGGCGGGCCGCTTCCTCGACGACCACGTCACGGCGTCCTGACGTCGATCGGGGTGTTCACGGTCCGATGGGATCTGGCGCCGACGGGGATACGATTGTTGGACTTGCTTCTGTGTGGACCACGGGAAGAAGAATGACGGCCTCTCGGTGACGGGAATTCGCGCCACCGGAGTGGACGCCCCGGGTTCGGCGAAAGGAATTCCAATGTTCACCCGCAAGGCTTTTGGTCGAATCGCCGCGCTGACCGCGGTGGTCGGCGCGGCGATCCTGGCGGTACCGGCGGCCGCGTCGGCAGCCCCCGTCGCCTTCGTGCCGTTCTCGATATCGAGTTGCGCGCCCGGCGAGTGGCTCACGTTCACCGCCGAGCGGGTGGCACCCGACCGAATCAGCTACACGACCACTGCGCCCCTGTCCAAGTGGAACGGCGCCGTTGTCCAATGGACGAACCTCACCACCGGGTTCCGGGGCTTCGCGTTCGTCAACGCACCGCCGGCGAGTGTCGGCTCGGGCCCGGTCGTGAGCATGTTGGCCGGCCTGCTGCCCTGCTCGGTGTCCTCGGCAGTGGTGATTTCCTGATCGGGTGCCGCGCCCGTGCCGACTATCCGCCGGCGAACTTCTCGGCGGTGCCGAGGTCCACGGGCAGTGCGATTCCGGTGATGCCGCGCCCGGTGTCGCCGACCAGGTACAGCACGGCGTCGGCGATCGCCTCGGCCTCGACCCAGGGCTGGGGGAGCAGGTTGAGCTTCTGCATGATCTCGGCGGTGTCGTCGAGTACCGGATTCTCGAGGTCGGGGCGGAACCCGCGCACCATGGCCTCGTTGTCGATCATGGTCGTCCGGACATTGCCGGGATGAACCGAGTTCACCCGAATGTTCGCCCATGCCAATTCGTTTGCCAGAGACTTCGCCATACCTCGGACCGCGTGCTTGGCGGTGGAGTAGTGCACGATGCCCGGGACGCCGCGCAGTCCCGCCATGGAACTGATCAGCACGACGGAGCCACCGCGGTTACCCGCCATCATGTGCGGGATGGCGACCTTGGTGGTCTGCCAGACGCCCGTGACGTTGATGTCCATCATCTCGCGGAACTCGTCGGGGGTGAGGTCCCAGGACAGTTTCGGCGATGCGGCGATACCGGCGTTGGCCACGACTATGTCGAGGCGACCGAAGCGTTCGACGCCGGCGTCCACGGCCTTCTGCAGCGAATCGAGGTCGCGGGTGTCGGCCACCGTCGCCACGATGCTCCGGCCCTCGGCCTCCACCAGTGCCACCGTCTCGGCGAGGTCGGCCTCCGTCGCCATGTCGTATCCCGCGGTCGTCACGGGCGCGCAGCGGTCGACCGCGATGATGTCGGCCCCCTCCGAGGCCATCTTCACCGCGTGCGCGCGTCCCTGACCGCGCGCGGCGCCGGTGATGAACGCGACCTGGCCGGTGAGCTTGTCCATCGTTCTCCTCAACTCGTTGAAACTGAAACACGTTCATCATCTATCGCCGGCGGCGTCCGGGGGGTCGTTTCGCGGTACAGACGCCGTTGCTCCCGGGGCTAACATGGCAAGGAGGTCTGCCGGGCGGGAACCGTTCGGCGGCGCGACACCGAACACGTCGCTGGGGCGGTGATGTCGGCCATGTGCGACACCCGAGCGGAACGCGTGCCGGGCCCGCGCACCGGGAGGCGTCGTTCTGGCGTGGCGCGCGCCGCCCGCATCGGAATGGTCGCGGCATGCGCTGCGCTCCTCGTCGGGGGATGCTCCCGCGCGGCCGGTCCGACGACCACCGACGCGTCGAGTGGTTCACCGTCCGCCGCGGCGACCGTGAGCGGCGCCGTACCGGCGGGAACGGCGCTGAACCGGATCGATCCGGCCGCGTTCCAGGCCGCCGTGAACGCCGCGGCCGCGGAGATGCTCGTCCCGGGAGCGGTGGTCCGGCTCCGCACCCCGCAGGGAGACTTCGAGGCGGTGGTCGGCACCACCGACCTGGGCACGCACACACCGCCGGACGTGCACACGCATTTCCGCATGGCCTCGAACACCAAGACCATGACCTCTGCGCTGATCCTGCTCCTGGCCCAGGACGGCAAGGTCCGGCTCGGTGATCCGGTGTCCGACTACGTCCCGGATGTGCCGGGCGGCGAGAGCATCACCATCGAACAGCTGTTGTCAATGCGCAGCGGGCTGTACAACTACACCAGCGCACCCGAATTGGCGGTCACTCTGGACGCCGAACCGGCGAAGGTGTGGACCCCCCGGGAGGTGTTGGATCTCGCGTTCGCGCACCCGCCGGACTTCCCGCCCGGCACCTCCTACGAGTACAACAACACCAACTACGCATTGCTGGGCCTGATCGCCGAGAAGGTCGGCGGGCGCTCCCTGGCCGCGCAATTCCAGGATCGGCTGCTCGGGCCGCTCGGACTGCGGCAGACCTCGCTTCCGGCCGCCGAGGACGCCACCATCCCGGATCGCTACTCGCACGGCTACATGTACGGCGGGTCGTCCTACGCCCTCGTCGACGAGCCGTACCCCGCCGAGATACAGGTCGCGGCACGGGCCGGGACGCTCCAACCCCGGGACTACACCAATCAGAACCCCTCCTACGCCACCGCCGCCGGTGGCGCTATTTCCACGGCGGACGACCTGGCCGGGTGGATCCGAGCGCTGGTGTCGGGCAAGGTGTTCGATCCGGATTTCCAGCAGCAGTGGCTGCACAGCCTGCGGCCCGAGGATCCTAACGCGCCAGACGGGCAGCAATACGGGTACGGGATCAGCTATCAGCGCTTCGGGCCGAACGCTGCGATGTACTACCACGGCGGCGAACTGCCGGGCTTCAACTCGTTCATCGGGTACGACCCCGACAACGACGTGACGCTCGTGATCTGGACGAGTCTGACCCTGTCGCCCGAAGGCCAGACCACGGCGAACGCTTTGCTGCCAACGGTTCTCGACGAGATCTACGCGGGGTTGTCGCTGGTGCCCGCACCGACCCCTGTCCCCACCAGCTAGTGGGTCTCGACCGTCTGGGCGAAGTGGATTGTCTCCCGGATTGGCGGGATGGCCTCGGTTGTCATGCGCGACCACCCCGCCGGTGGCGCCGGGAGTGTCTAGCTACCGAACAGTGAGCCCCCGGGGCTGGAGCTTCCACCGCTCGAACCCCCGCCCGACGTGGACTGCAGGAAGGCGGGGTTCTCGATGTCTTGTGGTTTGCAGCTGGTGGGCGCGTTCACCGGGTTGCACCGGGCGGGGGTTCCGCCGGGAACCTGGACGGCGTAGCCGTTGTTCAGTCTCGGGTCCGGTTCCGGGTAGTCGGTACTGACGAACTGGGCGCCGGATGCGAATGCCGCGTCGCGGGCGGCCGTGTTTCCGGTGCGGGCCTCGATGGTGTTGATGTCGGAGCGGGTGCGGACCATGTAACCGGCTTCGACCAACTCGCGGATCCGGGCGGCGTTCGGGATCGACTCGTCGGCCAGGACCACGGCTGCATCCGGATTGCCCGGTTGTGAGGTGGGAAACATGACGCGGCCGGTCAGGCTGCCGTCCGGTCGGAGGTAGTCGACGCGGTGCCGGTCGCCGGCCAGGCAGTTGCAGTTCACAAACATGAACTTTCCGCGCGACTCGGCGAGGGTCGGCCAGTGCTTGTCGAGGACGGCCGCCTCCACGGTGGGGTAGCTGCCCTTGACGTCGTCCGGGGTGATGAGTTGGTCGTCGGTGAGGACGGACCGAATCTCGGCGTCCACGCGGTCGTAGTCGGCGGGCCCCCACTGCGCCATAGGAGGTTTCGGATCGGTCTGCAGGATGTCGATGTCCTTGAACTCGACGAAGACCATCAGCGGAACGTGGCCGGGGTTCTTGTCCGACCACTGCTCGAGTTCGCCGAGGCAGGAAGTGAATTTCACGCAGTTGGTCTGCTGGTCGACCTGGGGGATGTGGAAGACCTTGAGGCCGGGGTCAGCCCACGCGGGGTCCGCCATGTGAGTGGGGGCACCCACCTCGGCGAGCAGCGGGGCTTCCGCGAATCGGCCGCCCTGGGGGTCGGCGTTGACGTCGAGCTCGACATGGCGCACTCCCAGCCGGCTGAGTTGCTCGGTCAGAGGCTTGTGCCGGTAGTCGAGACCCGCCTTGATCTGCTCGACCGGATAGTGGGCGCCCAGTGACGGCGGAATTCCTTGCGGGATCAGTCCGGCGTGATAGCTGTTGTGCGTACCCATCGTCTGAATCTGGTTCAGGCGCAGCGTGTCGTCGAGGGGGTACGGCCCGCCGGCATTCGCCGCGGGGATCGCGGTGGATGCGATGACCGAGGACATGGCCGCGAGGACCGCGGCTCGCGCGGCCCAGCGCAGCCGCGACTGGTGCTTGGGGGTTCTCATGGATGGCTCTCCGTTTCCAATCGGGACGTATAACCGCAGGCCAGGGTCGGCCTGTATGGGCTTGGAGCGACTCTCGAGCGCAAATGCTAAGTCATTACTAAGCATTTGTGAATAGCGCATGGCGCTGTGCGGCGGGTGCAGGCGGGGCGAGCCGTTGGGCGGGCGCGGGCGAAGCCAATAAGCTCGGCTGCCAGTAGTCGCTCGCTCGGTCAAGGGAAGGGTCCGCAATGACGCCCGCACGGACGGACCCGCCGGACGGCACCACTCAGTCCCGGCGCAGACCTCGACCGCGCCGCCGGTACGCGCCGGGCGACGACACGCACGAGAGGATCCTGACGGCTGCCGTCGATCACTTTTCCCGCTTCGGCTACGCGAGCGCGTCCATCGCCCGGATCGCGGCCGACGCGGGCATCAGCGATGCGGCCGTGATCCATCACTTCGGGACCAAGCGGGAACTGTTCCTTACCGCCGTCGATGCGCGCGAGCAGGCCTTCGTGCCGGTCTTCTCGCAGTCCGGTTCGGCGCGGGATCTGTTCCGGCAGTTCGTCTCGTCGGTCCAGGCCAGCATGCAACACCCCGAGCTCGTGCGTTTCCGCGCCGTGCTCAGTGGGGAGGCGCTTCTCGAATCGAATCCCGCGAGCGAGCGACTGAGGAGCAACCTGGGCAGGATTCTCGAGGCCCTCGTTCCGGTTGTCGAGCGTGGCATCTCCAGTGGTGAGCTCAAGCCGGAAACCGATGCGCGGCAGGTGGTTCTCGAACTTCTGGCGCTCAACGAAGGGGTGCGATCGCAATGGGCGAGCCTGCCGGACGAGATCGATCTCCCTCGCGTCTTCGAGGCCGCGGCGGACGCTCTTCTGATGCGCATTTCCGCCGACGGGACCGGTCTCCGCTGACGCCGGTGAGTTCCCCGTCGCCTCCGAGTGCATCTCGGAGGCGGCTGCCTGTCCCGGGCAGGTGCTTGCGATCTGGCACGTCTGATCGCCCGCACAGTTCTTCCACGGCAGGGCATTCATGGGAAGAGGCGACAGGACACGGGCCGGGCAGGTCACTCCCGGGCTCAGGGGCGGTCACCCGACCGGGGCCGGCTTCCGTGCCGTCTCCGTCGGCCAGCGCGGGTGCTCGGCGTCGATGACGAACGGGTGGGTGTGCCGGTAGAGGCGAGCACCCACGCGGTCGGCGTCGGCCAGTGTGGCGGGGTCGATCGACCCGACCTCGTGCAGGTGTGTGATCTCGGCGGGGTCGTGGCGGGGCCACATCCGCACGGCCACAGCGATTCCGACGGTCGCGATTACGGCCAGTGTCACCCAGGTGGTGGTGAGGCCGGCGGCCGACAGCCACCCGGCGATCGGGTAGGTGAGCAGCCAGGCGAGGTGGGACAGCGAGAACTGGGCGGCGAAGAGCGCGGGCCGGTCGGCAGGTTGCGACGAGCGTCGCAGCACCTGCCCTGTCGGGGTGAGCACCGCCGCGGTACCCGCGCCGACCACGGCCCACACGGCGATCGCTGCGCCCCAGCGCCAGTCGCCGGAGTCGGCGAGGGACAGGGCGATGGCCGATCCGAGTCCGGTGATCAGGGTCGCGGCACCGGCCAGCATCACCGGCCGGGTGCCGAACCGGTCCAGGACCCGTGGCAGCGACAGCGCGACGAGCATCGTGCCGAAACCGTTCGCGGCCAACAGTATCGCCACTCCCGACTGGGTGCCGCCGAGCGTGTCGCGGACGTAGTTGACGGTGTTGACCATGATCACCGAGCCCGCGGCCGCGACCACCAGGTTCAGGCCGAGCAGTCCGCGTAGCCGCGGCGTGGCGGCGAAGATCCGCATGCCCACCGTGATCCGGTCCCGGAAGGTGCCCTCGGTGGTGGCGCGGGCGTCGGGAACGCGGGTGGCGATCACCAGGGCAGCCGAGACCACGAATCCGATTGCGGTGCCGACGAACAGCCGTTGGAAGCTGATCATGGTCAGTGCCACCGCGGCCAGCATCGGGCTCAGCAGGGTTTCCATCGTCGCGGCGAGCTGGGCGGCCGAGAGCGCCCGGGTGTACTCGCGTTCGTCCGACAGGATGTCGGGGATGATCGCCTGGTAGGTGGGGGTGTACGCAGCGGAAGCGGTCTGCAGGACCGCGATCAGCAGGTAGATCTGCCAGATCTGGCCGATGAACGGCAGCGCCAGCACGACGGCGGCCCGAATCACGTTGAGCACGAACAGGAAGAGCCGGCGGGGGAAGCGGTCGGCGTAGGCGGCCACGATCGGTGCGACCGTGACGTACACGATCATCTTGATCGTCAGCGCGGTGCCGAGCACCGCGGCGGCGGTGGCGCCGGCGAGCTCGTAGGCGAGCAGTCCCAGTGCGACTGTGGTCAAACCGGTGCCGAACAGTGACGACACCTGTGCGGTGAACAGCCGCAGATAGTCGGGGTGGGCGAAGAGCGAGGTGATCATCGGCTTTCGCATCGCGAATGCATCCTTCGGGGTATGCGGGGAGGGGTGGGTCACGGGTGCGGGGACAGCAGCAGTCGCACATGGGTTCTCCTTGGGTCGGGGCGGCGTCAGTGCCGGTGGTCGGTGGCGTCGAGGGTGAACGCGGCAGTGCGGACGGTGTCTCCGTGCTTGAAATCGAGGAAGAGCCGGTAGGTTCCGCGGCCGGGCACCGCGGTGTGGAAGGTGATGTCGGGGCCGGGCGCGGTGACGCCGTCGCCGGGTTCGCCGTTCGGGTGAACGTGGACGTAGGCCAGGTCGCCGGCCCGGAGGATCACCAGGTGGCCGAACGCGGCCAGGTAGGGCTGCAGGTCGGCGACGGGCCGGCCGTCCTTGCGCACGGTCAGGGTCAGGAGGTCGCCGCTGTCGGTGACGAGATCCCCGTCGAGGACTACCTCGTAGTCGTCGACGACCGCGGTGCGATTCTGGCCCGGCGTCGGCTGCGGGTCGTAGCTGCCGGCCACTGCGAGATCGGCGCCGAGGGTGATCGTGCGCCCGAGCTGCGTCGGCGCGATATCGGTGAACACGCGGTAGGTGCCGGCGGCGGGCAGGTTCAGCCGCACCGACCAGGTGCCGTCGGTCGCGAGTTCGGGGTGCACGTGCCAGAACCCGGTCAGTTCGCGCTGCACCACGATCAGGTGCAGGGCGCGGTCGTGGATCGGGGCGTAGTCGGTGACCGGCCGGCCGTCCGGGCCGAGGATGCGGAACCGGAAGTCGACGTCGCCCGGGCGGACGATGGTCTCGGCGAGATCCAGCGTGTAGCCGTCCTGGGTGATCTGGAGGCCTCCCGGAGCGCCGGCGCTGTGTGCGTGGTGGCCTGCCGGGGCGGTGTGGGCGTGGGCGGTGTGGGCATGCCCGCCGCGGCCGCCGTGGCCCGCGGCCGCGTGGTCCGTGTGCTGGTGGTCGGTGTGGGCCGCGTGGTCGGCGTGCGTGTGGTTGCTCATTGCGGTGCCTCTCGTCGTGTCGTCGGTCTGACACACCGAACATACATACCCCTAGGGGGTATGTGCAACCTCTTTGCGTATACGCCGTGGGTCACGCCGCCGGTGGCGTTCGAAGGATCGCCGCGCGCACCCGTCCGGCCCGTTCTAGGCTCTTGCCGTGACCGGCACGGAGAGCGCGACCGATGCGGAAGGGGGACAGGTCAGAGCGTCGACCCTGGAGCTCTTCTTCGACCTCGTCTTCGTCTTCACCATCACCCAGTTGACCCACGTCTTCACCCACCAGCCGAGCTGGCAGGCGGTGGGCCAGGTGGCCCTGCTCTTCGGGGTGATCTGGTGGATGTACAGCGGTTACGTCTGGCTCACCAACGAGGTCGCACCGAACAGTTCGGCGCGGCGAACCTTCCTGCTGATCGGCATGTTCGGATTCTTCGTGCTGGCGCTGGCCATCCCGGATGCCTTCCACGGCACCGGAATCGCGTTCGGGCTCGGCTACGTGCTGGTCAACGTGGTGCACACGGCGATGTTCTACGCCAACGGCGGCCCGTCGGCGACGCGGGCCATCACGCGGCTCGCGCCGCTCAACGCGCTGGCGGCCGCACTGGTGCTGGCTGGTGGATTCACCCACGGCTGGATCCAATACCTCTGCTGGGCGTTGGCATTCGCGGTTCAGGTGCTCAGTCCGTACCTGGTCGACACCGGCGATTTCGTGGTTCGGACCAGTCACTTCTGCGAGCGGCACGGCCTGGTGGTCATCGTCGCGGTCGGCGAGTCCGTCGTTTCGATCGGCGCGGGGCTGGCGGGGGAGAAGCTGACGGTCGGCCTGGTGACGAACGTGGCACTCGGGCTGGCGCTGGCATACGTGCTGTGGTGGGCGTACTTCGGCATCGACGACGAGCGGGGCGAACACGCGCTGTCCACCGTGCCGGATCGGCAGCGATCGACGGTCGCGGTCCTCGCCTACGGTTACGCCCTTTATCCGCTGCTGGTCGGCATCATCATCACCGCCGCCGGCATCAAGATGAGCATCGCGCACGGCAACGAGGCCGCCTCGGTAGCCGCGGCCGCCGCGCTCTCCGGCGGTGTCACCCTGTACTTCCTCGGCCAGTTCTTCTTCCGCGTCGCGCTGCGCCTACCGCGCGCGTGGTACCGCCTGGTTGCTGCGGCGGCCGTCGCCGCGACGATCCCTATCGGCGTCGCGTGGGTTGCCTGGGCGCAACTCGCGGCCCTCGTCGGCGTCGCCTACGTCGCCGTGATCGCCGACGACCTGATCACTCTGCGCACCGGCCAGCACAGCGCGTACGTGTAGCCGGGCGCCTCCGCCGAGCCGGGCCGGGTCGACCCGGCTGGCGCAGGTCGCTGCGCCAACCGGGACCGATCCGAGTCAGCGCCCGGGTACTACGGAGATCGTTCCCTTGCAGACGGCGTTCTGCGGATTGACGAACCACCACCCGCCGCCGGTCTGGACGGTGACGGTGAAGTCCACCGTTCCGGTGCCGGTCCAGGTGCGGTTGATCGGGATCCCGGGCTTCTGCTGCAGTGCGGCCTCGTCGCTGACGCTGTGGCCGGTGGCCCCCGTCGTCGTGTTGTGCCAGTCGACCAGCACCCGCGTGCCGTACCAGTTGATTCCGATGCTCGGCAGGAGGCCACCGGGCGGCGCGGGCAGTTCGTTTCCGCCGCTCAGCAAGATGGCGGGCTCGAGCCCGGATCCGCCGGGGCGGAGCGACTCGCCCGAGGCGGCATTGACGTTCCAGGTGAACGACGGTGCCCAGAAGAGCGGATTAGCGCTCGAGCACGTCATCGTCGTCGAGGTCGGCGGCGCCGGCTGAGCACTCGCGACGGCGCCTCCTCCAGTCGCCACCGCCGTCCCCAGTCCGACGGTGGCCAGTGCCGCAGCGCTCACACGGCGCAGCATCAGTTTGCTCATCATCACTCCCCTGTTATCCGATACCACGAGAATCGAGATGTTCGCTATATCTTCTTACTCGGCGATACTAAACAAACTGTTACAAATCGTGCGATCTGGACGGCGCACTCGCGCAGCGACTCTCGGCGATTCCCGCCGCGTCGGAGGCGCATCGAGTCCTTCTCGCGCTCGTCTTCGGTGCGACCGGCCTGGCGGGCACCGCACAGGGGGACGTGCCCGCCAGGCCTGGTGAGCTACGCGATCGCGGGGAGCCGGACGACCTGTCCTGCGTAGGCCAGTCCGGCGCCGAAGCCGAGCAGCAACGCGGTGTCGCCGGGCTTGGCGCCGCCGGATCGGATGAGCTGTTCCATCGCCATCGGGATCGAGGCCGCGCTGGTGTTGCCGGACTCGACGATGTCGCGGGCGACCGCGACGGTCTCCGGCAGTCCCAGCGTCCGGATCAGCGCGTCGGTGATGCGGCTGTTGGCCTGGTGCGGCACGAAGGCGTCCAGGTCGTCGGTCGTGACCCCGGCCTTCTCCAGGGCGTCGCGGCACGCCTTCTCGAGGAAGGTGACGGCCCACCGGAACACGGCCTGACCGTTCATCCGGATGTACGGCCGTTCCGTGCTGCCGCCGCTGGCCTCGGCGGCTGCGACCTCGGCGAAGTACTGTTTGAAGTCCTTGTCCTGCTTGATCGCTGCGGTCTGGCTTCCGTCGGAGCCCCACGCGACCGGGCCGATCCCCTCGGCGTCGGCGGGGCCCACCACGACCGCGCCCGCACCGTCGGCGAAGATGAACGCACAGGTCCGGTCGGTCGGATCGAGAAGGTCGGACAGTCGTTCCACGCCGATCACCAGGACGTGCCGAGCCTGCCCCGCGCGAACGAGACTCGCGGCGTTGCCGAGCGCATAACAGAAGCCCGCGCACCCGGCGGAGATGTCGTACGCGGCGGTGTCGTGCATGCCGAGTTCGGTGGCCACGATCGCGCCTGCCGACGGGCCCAGCACCATCTGAGACGAGGTGGCCAGCACGACCGCGTCGATCTGCTCGGCCGCGAGGCCCGCGGCGGTGAGCGCGTCGCGGGCGGCGGCGACGCTCATGGAGACGATGGTCTCGTCGGGGTCGGCCCAGTGGCGTGACGTGATGCCGGAACGGGTCCTGATCCATTCGTCGGTGGAGTCGATCTGGTCGACGATTTCGGCGTTGGGGACGACGCGGCGGGGTCGGTACGCCCCGAGGCCCAGCAGGGCAGCATGGGCGATGGGACTGGCGGTGGCGATTGGGGCGGGCACAGCATCCTCCTCATGTGGACCGATCAGTCCATATGGGGTAGATCTAACATGAACTGATCGGTCCACACAAGGTTTCGGAGGGGACTCGCATGACCACGGCACGCCCGCGCGCTCGACTCCTCGCGAGCACGATTGCCATCGTCCAGGAGCTCGGGGTGAACGCGGCAGGAGTGACTGAGCTGCTCAAACGCAGCAACGCGTCGCGGAACTCCCTGTACCAGCACTTCCCGTCCGGCAAGGGCCAGCTCGTCGAGACGGCCACCCGGATCGTGTCGAGATTGGTGTACTCACACCTGAACGCGATGTCCGAGAAGCTGGCGAACGAGCCGTCGGTGGAGCAGTGGTTGGACGAGCTGTTCGCATTCTGGCGTGAGCCGCTCGAGTCCAGCGAGTACCGGCTGGGCTCGTTCATGATGGCCGCCGCCCTGGACGAGCTCGATCCCGCGGTGCAGTCCGCCGCCGGCCAGGCGTTCACCGACTGGACCGCCCGGCTCGCCGACGGCATGGTCGCGGCGGGAATCGAGGAAGAGACCGCGCGCTCGATGGCGGGACTGCTGTTGTCGGTGATCGAGGGCGCCATCGTGCAGAGCCGCGCGCTCGAGTCGAGCCAGCCCTTCGTCGATGCGCGCATCCAGCTCGGGGTCCTGCTGGGTCATCACCTCTCGCACAGCTGACGACACACCCCGCCGGAATCGCGAACTCCGGCGGGGTGTGCGGTCTGCTGCTCCAGCAGTGTGTGCCTGAAATCGACTCAGGCTCAGGAATTTTCCCATGAAAAGCCGTCCGGGTCGGTGAACGATCCGGCGGCGCTGCCGAGGACGATCCGGTGCGACCCGCTTCCGTCCGGAGCGACACCGGCGTCCTTGGCCAGGGCGCGGCGTCCGTACAGGGCCAGCTTGACCTTCGCGGGCGCGGCCTCGAACTCGACGTACTTGCGGCCGAAGCTCTTCGCCACCGTCAGCCCACGATCGACGTAGAACTGCTTGGTCGCCTTGACGTCCTCGACGCCCAGCAACAGCACGAGGTCGTCGAACCGCCGGGTGGCGGGTCCGGTGTTCTTCTTCGACGACGACGCCACCTTCCAGATCGCACCGTCCGGGGCCTGCACGACGCCGCCGTACCCCCAGAAGCTCTTCTTGGCCGGCTTGATCGTGGTGGCGCCGCCGTCGAGGGCGGCCTCGATGAAGGCATCGACGTTGTTCGGCTGGGACACCACGAGCGAGAGGGTGTAGCCGCGGAAGCCGGTCGTCGGAGACTCGGCGGCACGCACCTGGACGTGGTCGCCGACGCCGAAGGCGGCGTAGAAGGCCCCGGCGGCCGCGGCATCGGGGACCTCGAGGGTGATGGACTCGACGGTGAGGGATTCGATGGTGGTCATGGTCAGTTCACCTCGTTGATGCGGATCAGGTTGCCTGCGGGATCGCGGACGGCGCAGTCGCGGATGCCGTACGGCTGTTCGATCGGTTCCTGGACGATCTCGGCGCCGCTGGATTCGAGCTGCGCGAAGGTCGCGTCGAGGTCCGGGGTGGCCAGGGTGAGGATCGCGTACGTCCCCTTCGCCATCATCTCGGCGATCGTGCGACGCTCGTCGTCGGTGATCCCGGGATCGGCGGCCGGCGGATGCAGCACCAGCGAGGTGCCGGGCTGGTCCGGGTGGCCGACGGTGATCCAGTACATCCCGTTGTAGCCGACCTCCTTGCGGACCTCGAACCCGAGAATGTCGCGGTAGAACGCCAGCGAGGCCTGGTGGTCGGTGTGCGGAAGAAAGGCTGAGTGAATGGTGATGTCCATGACGATCACGCTAGGCGCGGCGCGATGTCGACGCTTCTCGATTCCTGATCGGTCTGGCCGTGTCCCGGTCTGTTCCCGGAAAGCAGGCATGTATCCAGGTATTCCTCCCCTGTCGCGCGGCCGCGCCGGAGGGCACTGTGGCTTGCACGGCAAGGCGCTGAGGTGACGCTTTCGCAGTATGTGCGCCGTGTCGGAAAGACGAGTCCTGGCCGCATGGACAGGGCTGCTGACCAGGGCAGAAAGGTCCCGACAATGTCGAACCCCTGCGAGTACGAGCGACGTTGGCCAGAGTTGTGGGCACCATTGAGTGAATCGGATCGGTGGGTGCTGTCGCAGACGCTGGCAGACGACCCGTCCGAGGACGTGAGCCGCGACCAGGTCGCGGATCTGGCCGAGTACCTGGCCGGGAGCATTTCAGCCGACGAGTACGAACAGCGCGCGGAGTGGCGGATGGTGGACGCGGATCCTGTGCCGGCTGATCACGGCACACTCGTCCCTGCATATCTCGATGCCGCGGCCTGAGTAGCGGGCGCCGGTCAGCGCGGCGTCGAAGCGCCTCTCGCCGAGGGAGTTGCGGGCCTGAGCGAACTCGTCGTGGCCCCCCAGCGCGGAGTAGTCCTCGGAGTCGACGAACTGTCCGACCAGAACCGCGATCGTGGCGATCATCAACGAGATGTCGCGGCTACGCGGAAGGTGATGCTCGAGCGTCCGGCGGTACTTTTCGAGGACGCTCACGGGCTCGAGAATGCAAAGTTCCGGTCGACGCTTGGCCGAGTTCACCTCGTCACCAGCGCCTACCAGGCCCGACCGTCATCAGAGACCACTGCGCCGGCGGTACTCTTGATCTACTCGAGCGCCGTCCTCGATCCTCTACCTCCGGCACGTCCCGAAGCCATCGAATACAAGACCTGGAGTCGGCCAATGACTCTGCCCCCGAAGGCTGTTTCCCCTTTACGAGGACCGGCGACCTCATGGCGCGGAGCCCGCGTCGTCGACACAACCGCGGTCGCCGCCACCTCGGCGTTCGCAGGTGGCGCCCTGCTCACCCAGACCGTGATCGTCCCGTCGTGGCGTGCCATGGAACCGGCGGCGTTTCTGCGCCACTTCGCGGTCTACGGGCCGGTCACCGGAGCGACTGTGTTCCCCTTCGAGGTCGCCTCGATCCTCCTGCTGGCGGTCACCACGCGCTCCGCCGTCAGGAGCCACCGACCGGGGCGCCTCGCCTGGGCACTGGCGACATCCGGCATGGTCGGGACCCTGTTGCCCCTCCCGATCTATTTCGTGGGCGCGAACCTTGCCATGCTCGACCCCACTTTCCCGCCCGCGGCGGTGCAGGCAGAGTTGACCGCCTGGTATCGCTGGAACTGGGTACGTACGGGCCTGGGCCTCGCCTCGGCGGTGCTGGCCTGCGGCGCGCTCACTGCCGGTCGTAGGGAGAACGGCCCCACCCGGGGGTGAGGCCGGCGCGGACGTCGTCGCGAGTACGCGTTGAACCCGCCGTCGACGGCGTTCGTGACGTCCACCTCGAACGCCTCGGCGCGTCCGCCGTCGAGACGGATCTGCTC
>NZ_JBHZAH010000020.1:0-59583 GCF_042754225.1 Rhodococcus sp. NPDC059234 | reverse complement strand
GGCCCGGCGCAGTCGAGTGCGGGTGCGGTCTAACGGTCCGCGTCGGTGTACTTGATGACGCCGCGCAGGTTCTTCCCGTCCAGCATGTCCTGGTAGCCCTCGTTGATCTGCTCGAGGCTGTAGGTGTTGGAGATCATGTCCTGCAGGTTGAGCTGACCCGACTTGTACAGGTCGAGCAGCATCGGGATCTCGTGACGCGGGTTGGCGCCACCGAAGACGTTGCCCTTGAGTGTCTTCTGCAGCATCGCGAAGAGGAAGAGGTTCATCTTCACGTCCATGTCGGACATGTTGCCCATGGAGGTCACGACGCAGGTGCCCGTCTTGGCGGTCAGGGTCAGCGCCGGATCCACCATCGCGCCGTCCATCTCACCCATGGTGAGGATGACCTTCTGGCACATCTTTCCCCAGGTCAGCTCCATGACTGGGACGATGGCCTCTTCGAGGCTCGCGTAGGCGTGGGTGGCGCCGAACTTGAGGGCCTGCTCTCGCTTGAACGGGACCGGGTCGATGGCGATGACGTGGCGTGCGCCCGAGACCACCGCGCCCTGCAGCGCGGCCATACCGACGCCGCCGACGCCGACGATCGCGACGGTGTCACCCGGACGGACCTGCGCGACGTTGGTCGCCGAGCCCCAGCCCGTCGTCACGCCGCAGCCGACGAGCGCGGCGACCTCGAACGGGATGTGCTCGTCGATCTTGACCGCGGAGTACTCGTGCACGGTCATGTAGGGCGAGAACGTGCCGAGCAGGGACATCGGGATGACGTTCTGGCCGCGGGCCTGGATGCGGTACGAGCCGTCGGAGATGGACTGGCCGCTCAGCAGTCCCATGCCCAGGTCGCAGAGGTTCGAATGACCCTGCGTACAGGGGTCGCAGGTGCCACAGGCCGGGATGAAGGACAACACGACGTGGTCACCCTCCTTCAGCCTCTTCACGTTCGGGCCGACCTTGGTGACCACGCCGGCGCCCTCGTGCCCGCCCAGCGCGGGGAAGGACGGCATCGGGGTGGCGCCGGTGACGATGTGGTAGTCGGAGTGGCACATTCCGGCCGCCTCCATGCGGATCTGGACCTCGCCGTCACGCGGGTCACCGAGCTCGATCTCCTCGACCGACCACGGCTCGTTGAGGCCCCACAGGAGCGCGCCCTTTGTCTTCATTTCGTACCGGCCTTTCGTTCCGCGTCAGCTTCTCGTGATCGAGGTGACGGTTATCACAAGGGCACACGATAGCCGGAAATCGGAAGAATTGGAACACGTTCTAAGCGAATTTCGTAGCACGGTCTAACGTAGTGGTGAATTCGCAGGTGAGAGGCGGTTACCCCGCGGTCAGGTCGGCGTGTCCGCCGGCCGCGACGGCACCGCGCGGCCGATGAACTGGACAAACGTCCGTCAGCCGCGCACGTCATTCAGGTGATGGACGGGGTCGTGCAGGAAGTACGTCGCCAGCGTCGCCACGGTGAACGCGGATCCGTCGCTGCGCAGCCCCCGGCGGTCTCGGTCCCGCACGCGAACGGCCCCGAAGGCGTCCGCGGCCGCCGCGCCGGCGTCGGTCAGCTCCACGAGCAGCGTCCGCGGGTCCTCCTCCGCGTAGCGCTCGGCCACCGCGGTCGCGTCCTGGTCCCAGTCGGCGAAGGACGGGTCGTCCTGCGCGAGCATCAGCTCGAGCCTGCCCCGGAACACCCGGAAGACGTCACGCACGTGCGCCGCGTACTCGAGTGGGGACCAGGTCTGCTCGTTCGGCCGGACCGCGACGTCCGGCCGCGCGAGGACGGCCGGCCAGCGGGCGACATTCGCCCGCACCAGGTCCGAGATCTGATCGAACCGCACGGACGCCGGATCGAATCCGCAGTCGGGACAAGGACGTTCGAGCACCCAGGTCCAGTTCTTGGTGTCGGGGGTGATCGCCATGGGTCGATGCTACGGCCGTTCACCCTCCGGCCGGGCCTCGTCCACCGACGAGTGGCCGTAGCGTCACCACGGCCGATCAGGGTGACGGGACACTGCCCCGTCGATCAGGAGCTGACCTACCCATGTCAATCACCTCGCGCACCGCGCTGACGGCACTCGCCGCGTTCACCCTCGTCGGTGCCGGCACCCTCGGCGCGGCCGGCACCACGGCCGCCGCACCGGCGCCCGCGACGCGGATCTGCGGCCCGTCCGCCGGCGATCTCACGGACCTGCTGTCGAGCGGGTCCGCGCTCGACTACCGGTACCGCTGCGCCCAGACCGGCGACCTGCTCGACGTCCGGATCGGCGACGTGCACGCCACCCAGCCCTCGCTCGGCTACGACGAGGTGTTCTACAAGCTCGGCCGGTACACCCTCGGCAAGGACACGATCAACAAGAAGTTCGACGACTGGTGCGAGGCGAACGGCCAGGTCAAGGCCGTGTCCGTCACTCCGGCCGCCAAGATCGCCGACCCCGGCTCGTTCACCTGCGAGCTGCCGGTCGGCAAGGAGACGCCCGACTCGATCGCGCCGATGAAGACCGCCGTCGTCGGCCCCGCGGGCAAGCTCTACCTGACCGACGGTCACCACACCCTGACCTCCTTCTTCGAGACGGAGGGTCCGAACGTGCACGTTCGCCTCCGGATCCTCGGCAACCTCAGCGGCCTGTCCGTCAAGGACTTCTGGGCCGAGATGCAGAAGAACGGATGGGTCTGGAACCGCGACGTGAACGGCAAGACGGTCGCCGTCGACACGCTGCCCGACGGGGTCGGCCTCGCCAACTTCGCGGACGACAAGTACCGCAGCCTCATGTACTTCGCCCGGGACATCGGCTTCACGGCCGGCACGATCCCGTTCCAGGAGTTCTACTGGGGCGCCTGGCTGAGGGACAAGGACGCGGCCGACCTGAGCGGCTGGAACCAGCGCGACCTCGCCAGCTACCTCGACACCGTCAAGAAGGTCACCAAGGCGCAGACCGCGCTGCCCGCCGGCACCGTCGTCGACAGCGGTTTCACCGCCGGACAGCTCGGCGCCCTCCCCCAGTGGAACGACGGCAAGACCGAGGACAAGGGCGAGTTCGCCAAGCTGTCGAAGCCGTACTCCGACGCCAAGCCCGGCAAGATCGCGTACGCGCTGGAATACAAGGCCGCACACGGGAAGTGAGAGTCCAGCACACTGTGACCCACTGACGTGGGGCGGGCGGGGCTCGAACCCGCGACCAATGGATTATGAGTCCACGGCTCTAACCGACTGAGCTACCGCCCCATTCGTCCGGAACCTGAACGGCTGGACGGCCAAATGCTACCGGCACCGGTGCCCCCTCGGTACGTCGAGGGTGCCCGGTGCCGATGCGCGCCCTGGGTCAGGGCATGACGACAGCCAGCAGCGCCGTGAGCGTCACCACCGTCACGGCCGCGAGCATCGCCAGGACGAATCGAGCCCGGGCCACGTGCTCACCCGCATCGCGCGGAGCCAGCAGGGGCGCGCACCCGCCGGAGGGCGTCGTCGAACGGTCGATCAGGTCACTCTGCACAATTGCCACCTCCCCAGCCTGACGCTCGACACCGCCCGACGACAGGGCCAAAGGTCCCGTACCCCGGTCGCGCCGAGGTAAGCATCGTCACGTGCAGGGGGTACCGGCCGCGCCCCTCACAGCGCCTCTTCGATCTCGCCGGGTTGCCACTGCTTGTCGAACCACGGCTGGAGCGGGCCGTAGAGGCGGAGCATGGGGAACCAGCTCTTGCCCGCGACGGTCTGAATCCAGTTCGTCTCCCTGCCCGCGGGCGCCGTCGGACCGAACCAGAGCACGATGGAGCCGTCGGACTCCTCCCGGACGTCGCCGGTCAGGCTCATGACGCTCGGGTACGGGTTGTCGGTCTGCAGCAGCGAGCGGGTCTGCGTGTCGTAGATGTCGACGGACCAGAAGTTCTTCGCCGGCGGATTCGGCGGGAGCACCAGCCGGTACGTCTTGCCGCCGTCGAGCGCCCGCCCGTGCGAATCCTCGGCCGTGTACGCGTACGCCGATCCGGCGCCGACCTGCGCATGGGCCATCGCGGGTGTGATGACCGTGGCGAAGTAGTGGAACTGGGTCCGCGCGTCCAGCAATCGCGCCTGACGGCGCAGGAACTCGTAGCTGCCCCCGACGAACCCCTCTTTCCACGAGGCACCCTCGAAGACGAAGGCTTCGGGATCGCGCGGCGAGTAGACCAGCGCCCGGCTGATTCCGGCCGCGGTCTTCGCCGCGGTGTCGAGAATCCGACGGAGCCGCTCGTCCGGCGCGAAGGGCCGACCGTGCTCGATCCCGATCCCGGCGAGCTGCCCGGCGCGCTCGGGGTCCAGTGACCCGGGCGGCTCCTCCTGGATCAGCTCGTCGACCTCTTCGAAGAACGAGAAGTCGTTCGAGTGCACCGTGTTGAAGGCCTCTTCGGCAACGTTGACGAACGTCATCGCCGGAGGATCCTGCGCGTCGTCGAGCCGGTACACGCGGGTCTGCTTGATCGCGTCGACGCCGCCGAGCGCCCGCAGGACCGCCCAGTTGGTGAAGGTCGGGGTGCGGTTGACGTAGTAGCCGTCGGGTTCGGGACCGTCGTAGCCGGGCGGGAGGAAGAGGTACTTGCCGCCCGCCCCCTTGTCGGGGCCCGCGATACCCATGTCGGTGACGTAGCGGAACCAGAAGTCGTCGACCACGCACAGCGAGTCCGGCGGGGTCTCGATGACGACCGGTCCGTCGCGCAGGTCGATGAACAGGGTGCCGTAGGTGGTCTCGGTGTTGGGGGTCAGGAAGAAGCTGCCGGAGTTCGCGCGCGGATCGGTGATCGCGAGGACGTTGGGTCCGTCGACCCCGACGCTGCGCAGGCCCCGACGCATCGCCACGAGCGACGCCCCGGGCACCGCGTTGAGGAATGCGTCGACGCCACGCAGAAAGTCCAGTGCGTCATACAATCTGGTGGTCGTCTCGGGTTTCGGCACGCCGTCGACGAACTCGAAGACTCCGAGCGGGGTGTCCATGCGGTCCGGGACGCTGATCCCCTCGAGCGCCTTGGCCAGATCGTTCGCGACTGTGCCGTCGTCCATTCCGTATCTCCTCGAATCTCGTCGGTGGACTCGAGCCTGCTGCATGTCGATCGGCCCCGCCTCATGCGTTGCGGGTGAGCAGTGACGCGGCCACTCGGGGGAATCGGGCCGGGCCGGGCCGGGAACGAAAAAGTCCCCGACCCGCTTCGCGGCGGATCGGGGACTTTCGTGAAGCTCCCCCGGCTGGACTCGAACCAGCAACCGTCCGATTAACAGTCGGAAGCTCTGCCAATTGAGCTACAGGGGATTAACTTCGGCAGCCCTCGCTTGCGCCTGGCTGCGGAACAGACTTTAACCCATAGACCCACCCTGGTACCAAATCGCCTGCCCGCAGACCCATCAGGCAGACTGTGTCAGGCCGCTCGACGGGAGGAAAACACGGATGATGCGCTTGTTGATCGGGGTCGCCGCGGGGTACGTGCTCGGCACGAAGGCCGGCCGCGCCCGCTACGAACAGATCAGCCGGACGGCGAAGGCCGTCGCGAGCAGCCCGGCGACCAAGAAGGTCATCGAGGTCGGCAGGCAGAAGCTCTCCGACAGCCTCAACACCCAGCCGCGACTCGAGCCCCTCGAGGCCATCGACAAGGACACCACGATCTACGTCCCGCGCGATCGCCTGTAGGTCAGTACTCGTCGGAACTGTCGCCGACGGCCTGCTCGAGCAGGCTGCGGCGGTACTGCTCGAGCGCCACCAGGTCACCGAACAGCGACATGTACTCGTCCGGCTGGTCGGCCTGCGACATCCGCTGCAGCTTCGACTTCAGGTCGGCCACCTGCTGTCCGACCCACACTTCCTGCAGCCGCGCGAGCACCTGCGGGATGTACCTGGGCACGTCCGAGGCCCGGATCGGTTCGACCGCCAGTTCGGTCACCAGCGACTGCAACGGGTCGGCGAGCTTGCCCACCGCGTCCATCCACTCGGCCCCGCCCAGTCCCGCCGCGGTGCCGCCCGCGTCGAATATCGCCTGACGGACCAGTGCGTAGGCGGGATGGGTGAACGTCTCCGTCGGCAGCGAGTCGAACACCGAACCCGCGACCTCCGGGTACTGCAGTGCGGCCTTGAGTGCGTCCCGCTGCGGCCACAGCGAGGGATCGCGGGGGTTCGGCCGAGGCGGGCCCGCGGGCGCCGCTGCGGGCGCCGCGGGCGCCTCCCGGAAGCCGCCCTGCCGCTGCGGCTGCCCGCGCCGCGACGACTGGCGCCGACTCTCGTCCCGCACCCGCTTGATCACGGTCGGGATGTCGTCCCAGCCGATCCAGCCCGCGAGCTGGCGGGCGTAGTCCTCCCGCAGCGCGGCGTCCCTGATCTGGGCGACGACGGGCACCGTGCGCCGCAGCGCCTCGACACGGCCCTCACCGGTCTCGAGATCGTGCTCGGCGAGCAGCGACCTGATCACGAACCGGAACATCGGAATCCGGCGGGCCACCAGGTCGCGGACGGCGGCGTCGCCGGAGGCCTGACGCAGTTCGCACGGGTCCATGCCGTCGGGCGCGACCGCCACGTAGGTCTGACCGGCCATCTTCTGGTCGCCCTCGAACGCCTTCATCGCGGCGGCCTGACCGGCCGCGTCACCGTCGAAGGTGTAGATCACCTCTCCGCGAAAATAGCTGTCGTCCATCAGCAGTCGACGCAGCATCGCCAGGTGGTCCTCGCCGAACGCGGTGCCGCAGGCCGCGACGGCGGTCTTGACCCCGGCCAGGTGCATCGCCATGACGTCGGTGTAGCCCTCGACGATCACCGCCTGGTGCCCCTTGGCGATGTCCCGCTTGGCCAGGTCGAGACCGAAGAGCACCTGAGACTTCTTGTACAGCATGGTCTCTGGGGTGTTGATGTACTTGCCGGGCATGGTGTCGTCGTCGAAGAGCTTGCGGGCGCCGAAGCCGATCACGTCGCCGCCGAGGTTGCGGATCGGCCACACCAGCCGGCGCCGGAACCGGTCGATCGGGGTGCCGCGCTTGCCGGGGGTGGCCAGGCCGGCGTCGATGATCTCCTTGGCCTCGAACCCCTTGGTCAGCAGGTGCTTGGTCAGCGTGTCCCAGCCGTCGGGGGCGTAGCCGCAGCCGAAGGTGACGGCGGCCTGACCGTCGAAGTTGCGTTCGGTCAGGTAGTCGCGGGCGGTCTGGGCGTCGGGCTCGCGCAGCCGGGCCGCGTAGAACTCCTGAGCGGCCGCGTTGGCCGCGACCAGCCGGGCCCGGGTGCCGCGGTCCCGCTGCACCGACGGCCCGCCGCCCTCGTAGGAGATGGTGTAGTTCAGTCGGTCCGCGAGCTGCTCGACCGCCTCGACGAACGAGATGTGCTCGATCTTCTGCAGGAACGAGTAGACGTCGCCGCCCTCGCCGCAGCCGAAGCAGTGGTACGTGCCGTGGTTGGGCCGGGCGTGGAAGGACGGGGACTTCTCGTCGTGGAACGGGCACAGGCCCTTCATCGAGTCGCCGCCGCTGCGCTTGAGCGCGACGTACTCGCCCACGATGTCCTCGATGTGGGTCCGCTCACGAATGGCCGCTACGTCTCGTTCAGGAATTCGGCCGGCCACGGGGACAGTCTAGGGCCTGCGCCACCGCGTCCCGACCGTAGGATTCGCGCCATGTCGTCCCCGAAGCGCACATGGCTGCGCCGCGTCCTGATCGGTGCCCCGGTCCTCGCCGCCGCCGCCGCGGTCGCGTTCTTCACGATCGCTCCCGGCGCCGTCGAGCGGCGGATGAACACGGTCGAGCCCGGTGACCTGCCCGAGGTCACCCCGCCGACCCAGGCGCTCCACGACAGCCTCCAGATCGCCGACATGCACTCGGACACCCTGATGTGGGATCGCGACCTCCTCGAGCGTTCCGATCGCGGTCACATGGACCTGCCCCGTCTGCAGGACGGCAACGTGGCCCTGCAGGTGTTCTCGTCGGTGTCGAAGTCGCCGAAGGGCCAGAACTACGAGTCGAACTCCGACGAGACCGACAACATCTCGCTCCTGACCATCGCGCAACTGCAGCCGCCGCGCACGTGGGGCTCGCTGCTCGAGCGGTCGCTCTACCACGCCGACAAGCTCGCGAACGCGGCCGCGGACTCGGACGGTCAGCTCCGCGTGGTGCGTACCCGCGGCGACCTGGAGACCCTGCTCGCGGACCGGGCGGCCGGGCAGGACGTCACCGGAGCGCTGTTCTCGGTCGAGGGCCTGCAGAACCTCGAGGGCCGGATCGAGAACCTCGACCGGCTCTACGACGCCGGTATGCGGATGGCCGGTTTCACACACTTCTTCGACAACGAGGTCGGCGGCTCCATGCACGGCGAGGTCAAGGGCGGGCTCACCGACCTGGGCCGCGAGGTGTTCGCCGAGATGGAGCGGCGCGGCGTCATCGTCGACATCGCCCACGCCAGCCACACCGCGATCGCGGAGATGCTGGCGCTCGCGACGAAGCCCGTCGTGGCCAGCCACGGGGGCGTGCAGGCGACGTGCGACGTCAACCGCAACCTCACCGACGACGAGATCCGCGGGGTGGCGGCGACCGGCGGTGTCGTCGGCATCGGCTACTGGGACGCCGCGGTGTGCGAACTGACCCCGGCCGCGGTGGTCGACGCGCTCGAGCACGTGATCGCCGTCGGCGGTCTGCAGACCGCGGCACTGGGCAGCGACTACGACGGCTCCACCACCGTCGCGTGGGACACCAGCAAGATCGCGGTGATCACCCAGGAGCTGCGCGACCGGGGCCACGGCGACGACGAGATCAGGGCGATCATGGGCGGCAACACGTTGCGCGTGATGGCGCAGGTACTCCCGTAGGCGCCCGCGTCAGCCCCAGCTGGCCTGGGCGCCGAGGCTCTGCTTGTCGACGCGCTCGAGCCGGCTCTCGGTGTACGACGCGATCTGGTCGACGATCACCCGGGTGCGGGCCGCGTCGTCGCCCGCCCGTTCCCAGGCGGGCAACAGCAGCGGGTCGAGCCCGGCGGGGGCGGTGCGGGTCAGCCACTCCGCGACCCGGTGGATGCGGTCGCGCTGGCGGTCCTGCTTGGTCTTGTGTCCGGCGTCGGACATCACGTACCGCAGCGCGACGGTCTTGAGCAGAGCGACCTCGGCGCCGACGACCGGCGGTATCTCCAGGTCGGCGGCGTACCGGGACAGCGGCGCCCCACCCGCGACCTCCCGCGTCGCCGACACCGCGGCGGTCGCGAACCGCCCGACCAGCTCGCTGGTGAGATTCTTCAGCGCCACCGAACTGGCCAGGGTGCCGTCGAAACTGCCGCCGGCGGCCATCACGACGGGCAGCACCGACAGCCGTCGCGCCGCCTCGACGAGTTCGTCGACGACCAGGCCCCGGAACTCGGAGGCCCCCATCTCGGCGAGGGCGCGCTGCTCGGCGGGGTCGGCCAGCGCGCGCAGGTCGATCCGGCCCGCGATCACCCCGTCCTCGACGTCGTGAACCGAGTAGGCCACGTCGTCCGCCCAGTCCATCACCTGCGACTCGAGGCAGCGGCGGGTCCCGGGAGCACCGGCACGCACCCACGCGAGGATCTCGGCGTCGTCACCGTATGCGCCGAACTTGGCACCGGGCGACGGCCGCGTCCACGGGTACTTGATCGCCGCGTCGAGGGCCGCCCGGGTCAGGTTCAGCCCGACGCTGTGGCCGTCGGCGCCGAGGACCTTCGGTTCGAGGCTGGTGAGGATCCGCAGGTTCTGGGCGTTGCCCTCGAATCCGCCGCAGCCCTCGGCGACCTCGTCGAGCGCCTTCTCCCCGTTGTGTCCGTACGGCGGGTGCCCGATGTCGTGCGCGAGCCCGGCGAGGTCGACGAGGTCGGGATCGCAGCCGAGTCCGTCGGCGATGCCGCGACCGATCTGCGCGACCTCGATCGAATGCGTCAGCCGGGTGCGGGGGGTGTCGCCGTCGCGCGGGCCGACCACCTGGGTCTTGTCGGCGAGCCGGCGCAGTGCGGCACTGTGCAGCACGCGGGCACGGTCACGGGAGAAGTCGCTGCGACGCGCGGACGTGCCGGGCAGCCCACCGGTCTTGGGTGCCTCGACGACGCGGCGCTCGAGGTCGTGTTCGGTGTAGGCCACTGAGGTCACTGACCCGCCGTGTACGGGAAGTCCGCGGAGAAGTGGGTCAACTGATACCACACCAAAGCCCCTGTCTCCCTGGCAATTCCGTGTATCTGCGACTCGCGGGTGAAGACGGCGGGCCCCTGCCGGGTGGGCGCGGTCCAGGCCTCGAGCCCGGCGTCGCGGGCCATCGTGCGGGTCCGCAGCGAGTGCCACGGGTCGCTGACGAGGACGGCGGAGTCCATCGAGTGCTCCCCCATCACCCGGCTGACGCCCTCGATACTGCGCAGGGTGTCGGAGCCCTCCTCGACCGCGATGATCCGGTCCCCCGGCACCCCGCGACCGATCAGGTAGTTCCGGCCGGACGCGGCCTCGGTGTACTCGTCGCCGATCTGCTTGCCGCCGACGGTGACGACCGTCGGCGCGACGCCCTCCTCGAACAGCTTCGCGGCCTGCTCGAGCCGCGCCTCGAACACCGACGAGGGCGTCCCCGAGTACTGCGCCGCGCCCAGCACCACGATCGCGTCGGCATGGGTGAGATCGTTGATCCGGGCCACCTGCCACACCCGGAACGCGGTGCCACCGACGAGCAGCACGGCGATCAGGATCGACCCGACCACGACGCGACGCGACCACCGGGCGAGGGTTCCCCCGAACCCGAGACGATCGGTGTCTCGCGCGTCTGCTGCTGAGTAGCTCACTCCGCAAGTCTGCCAGCCGCGGCACGTGCAACGGACCAACGGCACGCCCGGTCAGAGCCAGCCGAGCCGTTCGGCGGCGCGGACGGCCTCCCCGCGCGTGCTGGTGCCGGTCTTCCCGATCGCCGAGGACAGGTGGTTGCGCACGGTGCCCTCGGACAGATGCAGGGTCTTCGCGATCACCCCGGTGCTCGCGCCGCCGGACGCCGCACGGAGCACCTCGCGTTCGCGCGCGGTCAGCGGCGACGCGCCCGTCGCCAGGGTTTCGGTCGCGAGCGTCGGGTCGACCACCCGCAGCCCCAGGTGCACCCGGCGCACCGCGTCCGCGAGTTCGCGCGCCGGCGTGTCCTTGACCACGAATCCGCTCGCGCCGGCGTCGATCGCTCGACGCAGGTAGCCGGGCCGCCCGAAGGTGGTGACCATCAGGATCCGGACCTCCGGGCACTCACGGTGCAGCTGCTCGGCGACCGAGATGCCGTCCATGCCCGGCATTTCCACGTCCAGCAGCGCGACCTGGGGTCGATGCGCGCGTACCGCGCCCAGCACCTCGTCGCCGCGCCCGACCTCCGCGACCACGCTGAGGTCCGTCTCGAGATCGAGCAGCGCGGCCAGGGCGCCGCGCACCAGCGCCTGGTCGTCCGCGATCAGCAGGGTTATCGGCTCGGTCATCGCCGCCCCCGCTCGGGCGCGGCGTCGGGGAACACCGCCGCCAGGCAGAAGCCGCCGTCCGGCGGCCGCGACAGTCGCAGCGCGCCGCCCGCGTCTCCGAGCCGTTCCCGCAGGCCGGAGATCCCGTTGCCACGATCGGTCGCGTCGGCGCGCAGCCCGGTGCCGTCGTCGCAGATCTCGATGGTCGACGCCGTGAGACGCACCTCGCACCGGGACGCCCCGCTGTGCCGCACCACATTCGTCACCGCCTCGCGCAGCGTCCACCCGAACACCTCGCGGCGTGCGGCGGGCACGTCCTGGGCGCCGTCGGGGAGCACCGCGTCGATCCCGGCCGCGCGCAACGCCGACCGCGCGTTGGCCAGCTCACCCTCGAGGCTCACCTCCCGGAGCCTGCCGACGGTGTCGCGGACGCCGGCGAGGCCCTCCCGGGCGAGCGCCTCGATGTCGTCGAGTTCGGCTCGCGCACGGTCGATGTCGACATCGAGCAGCCGGCGAGCGAGTTCGGTCTTGACGGTGATCACGGTGAGCGAGTGTCCCAGGATGTCGTGCACGTCGCGGCCCAGGCGCAGCCGTTCCTCCGCGACGGCCATCGTCGCGAGCTGCTCACGGGCGGCCGCCAACTGCATGTTCCGGTAGATCACCTGCCCGATCCCCCACGCGGCGAAGGCCGCGACGACCAGCTGGAAGGCGAGGAAGTCCTGCGTCTGCTCGGAGTCCACCAGTCGCGGCACCGCGAACACGGCAGCCGCCAGCACCCCCACCACCGTCCACGCCTGGACGGTGGGCAGGGTGATGGCCGCCAGCGCCGCGATGTAGATCGCGAGTGCGAACGCGTCCGAACCCAGCGGGATCGTCGCGAGGGCCATGATCGCGGCGAGCACCGCGAGCCAGGCGTACACGACCTTCGGCTCCGGACGCGGCCACTGCTCTCGCAGCCCCTCGACCGTCCGGAACGCCACGAAGCTCACCACGTACGCGACGCCGAAGGTCGCGATCAGCACGAGCGCGAACACCCTGGCCGCGGTGTCCGTCAGCTGCAGCGCCGAGGACACCGGGTACGCGAGGTAGACGAGCCAGATGGCCGCGAACAGGAAACCCATCCGGCCGGGGGCCCGCGGTTCTTCTCGACTCAGCTCGCTCACGCGCATGACGCTAGTCCGCGGCCTAGACCCGCGCGGTGTCGCGGCGGAACAGCACCGCCGCACCGATCACGAACACCGACGCCCACACCACCAGATTCACCAGGGCCACGGCGAGGGTTCCGCCACCGATCTCACCGAGCGGCGAACGGGCAAGGGCGGCAACACCGTACGTCGGGAAGACCTTGGACACGGTCTCGAACCACCCGGACGGCGGGACGAACAGTCCACCCGCGAACGCCAGCACCGCCAGTCCCGGCCCGAGGATCTGCATGACGTTCTCCGACGGCAGCAGGTAGCCCATGAACAGGCCGAAGGCGGCGAACACCAGCGATCCGAGCCAGGCGAGCAGGAAGCAGCCCACCCACGCGAGGACCGGCAGCTGCGCGCCGAGCACACCCCCGACCACGAAGACCACCACGACCGACGCGAGTCCGAGGGTCATCGCGACGGCGATCTTGGTGGCCACGTAGGCGATCGGGCGCAGCGGGGTCAACCGCAGTTGCCTGCTCCACCCCCGGGCCCGCTCGATGGAGACCATCGCTCCGCCGCTGGTGGTGGCGAGCATCGCGCCGTAGACGGCCATCGAGATCATCACGTACGCCGTGACATTGCCCGAACCGTAGGTCTGCGTCCGGAAGTCGGACTGGATGCCGAAGATCGCGAAGAACACCGGCGGCATCACCAGGGTGAAGATCAGTGTCCGCTTGTTGCGGAGCATCCGGCGCAGTTCGAGAGCGAGGAAACCGAGGCTGAAGCCGCCCGCGACGGGGAGCCTGCGGGCCGACGGGTCGGCGGTGGTGACGGACATGATCAGGCCTCCTGGGTGGCGTAGCCGCGGTTGGTGGTGAGGGCGAGGAAGGCGTCCTCGAGCCCCCGCGAGGAGATCTCGAGGTCGCGGGCATCCGTGTGCCCCAGCAGGTACCGCGCCACCGCGTCGGAGTCCTTCGCGTGCACCACCACACGCTCACCACGCACTTCGACGGAGTCGACACCGTCGATGGCGAGCAGCCGATTCTGGTCCGCGCCGGGCAGACTCGCGCTGATCACCCGCCCCGACGCGAGGTTCTTGATCTCGGCGGCGCTACCGTCGGCGACCACGCGGCCGCGGCTGACGAGCACGATCCGGTCGGCGTAGGCGTCGGCCTCGTCGAGGTAGTGGGTGGCGAACAGCACCGTGCGTCCCCGGCTCGAGTCCTCTCGCATGGCGCTCCAGAAGTCGCGGCGGCCCTCGACGTCCATGCCGGTGGTCGGTTCGTCGAGCACGATCAGGTCGGGGTTCGGCAGCAGCGCCAGCGCGAACCGCAGCCGCTGCTGCTGCCCACCCGAGCACTTGCCGACCATCCGGCCCGCGATGTCGGCGATGCCGGCGCGGGCCAGCACCTCCGAGACCGGTGCGGTGGTGGCGAACAGCGAGCCCACCAGCTGCACCGTCTCCTCGACGGTCAGGTCGTCGAGCAGGCCGCCGCTCTGCATCACCGCGGAGACCCGGCCGGTGGCGATCGCCTCCTCCGGACCGCCCCCGAACACCGACACCCGGCCGGAGTCCGGCCGTGCCAGCCCGAGCAGCATGTCGATGGTGGTGGTCTTGCCTGCGCCGTTGGGCCCGAGGAACGCCACGATCTCGCCGGGCGCGACGGTCAGGCTCAGTCCGTCCACGGCCTGGACGGGCGGTCCCCCGGGGGTCGCGAACCGCTTTCGGAGATCTCGGAGTTCGATCGCTGCTGTGGTCATGGTCCCACCCTGCTCGGCGGCGGGCGGGCGCGCCTCGGCCGTCCGTCACGACTTGCCCGTGACAGCTGTCACGGGCCGACCTGCGGCCGCCGATGACGGCGCGATCGCGGTCGGTACAGATAGATTCATGCCATGTCTTTCGCCCATCCGCGCGTTCCCGGTCGACCCGGTCGGCGCAGCCTCTCGATCGCCGGGGCCCTCGCCGCGGTCGCCGCGCTGCTGGCCATGATCTGCCTGCCCGGCACGGCGTCGGCCGACGCCCCGCTCCGGCTGCCCTCCCAGATCACCGATTCGGCGGGCGTGCTCGACGCGAACCAGCGCACCGACGTACAGTCGGCGCTGGACAGCCTGTTCGACGAGCACCGCGTGCAACTTTGGGTGGTCTACGTCGACAACTTCGGCGGCATGGACGCCGACCAGTGGGCGAGCAAGACCGTCAAGTCGAGCGGGCTCGGCGACGAGTCCGCTCTGCTCGCGGTCGCCACCGGTGACCGCGCCTACGCACTCAACGTCCCGGGCAACCTGTCCGGAGTCACCGACGCGGAGATCGCGGCGATCGAACGCGACGCCGTGGTTCCCGCGCTGCGCGAGGACGACTGGTCCGGGGCCGCGATCTCGATGGCGGGCGGACTCGGCGACGCGATGAGCAACTCGGGCGGCGGGGGCACCGCGAAGTACCTGCTGATCGGCGGCGGCGTGATCATCGTGGGAGCCGGCGGAGCGGTGCTGTACAGCCGCAGGCGCCGCAGCGACCGGATCCGCCGGGGCGTCGAAGCAGCGAAGGACGTCGACTGGACCGACACCGCGGCGATCGCGACGCTGCCGATCGAGACACTCGACGCGCGCGCCAAGGCGGTACTCGTGGAGACCGACAACGCGATTCGCACCAGCGAGGAGGAGTTGAACCTGGCCCGCGGCGAGTTCGGCGACGCGGCCACCGCGACCTTCACCGCCGCGTTCGAGGTCGCCAAGTCCACCCTCGCGTCGGCGTTCACGATCCGCCAGCGCCTCGACGACGACGTCCCCGAGACCCCGGATCAGCAGCGGAGCATGCTGATCGAGCTGATCTCCACCTGCAGCCGCGCGGACCGGGAACTCAACGATCGGGTCACCGAGTTCGACGGCATGCGCGATCTGCTGATCGACGCGCCCGCCCGCCTCGACGCGCTCACCCAGCACATCGTCGAACTGACCGTGCGGGTCCCCGCATCGGAGACCACCCTCACCGCACTCCACGGCGAATTCCCCGCCCCCGCACTGGCTTCGGTGGCGAACAACGTCGCCCTCGCCCGCGAGCAACTGGCGTTCGCGGACCAGAGCGTCACCGCGGGTCGGGCCGCGGTCGCGTTGCCGGCGGGCAAGCAGGGTCCCGCGGTCGTCGCGATCCGCGCCGCCGAGTCCGCCGTCGACCAGACCCGGGAGCTCCTCGACGGCATCGACCACGCCGCGGAGAACATCCGGGCGGCCATCGCCACCCTGCCGGACGCGCTCGAGGACGCACGCAAGGACATCGCCGCGGCGGAAGCGCTGGCCGCGCACGGCGGTCCGGAACTGGTCGCCGCCCGCACTGCCGCGCAGGCCGCGCTGACGAAGGCCGAGGCCGGCCAGGACACGGACCCCCTGGGCTCGCTGACCGAGCTCACCGGCGCCGACGCCGAGCTGGACCGGGTGCTGGCCGCCGCCAACGAGTCCAGGCAGCGGTCCGAGCGGGCCGCGCAGAAGCTGACCCAGGACATCACCGCCGCCAACGCGCAGCTGACCGCGGCGGCCGACTTCATCGGCACCCGGCGCGGCGCCGTCGGCGCCGAGGCCCGCACCCGGCTGTCGGAGGCCCAGCGCCACCTCGACGCCGCCCGCCAGCTGGCGCAGAGCGATCCGTCGAAGGCGCTGCAGCACGCGCAGGCGGCCGGCGACCTCGGCGCCCGGGCCCTGCGCCTGGCCCAGTCCGACGTGCAGCAGTGGGAGGCGAAGCGGCGACCGGCGAGTTCCGGCTCGAACACCGGCGCCATCCTGGGCGGAATCCTGATCGACTCGATGATCCGCGGCGGGATGAGCGGCGGCTGGGGCAATCGGGGTGGCGGAGGCGGCGGCAGCAGCCGCGGGCCCGGCTCGTTCGGCGGGCCGAGCAGCTCCGGCCGGATCGGCCGCAGCGGCCGGTTCTAGATGAGCACCGCGCTGGCGCACCCCGGGCTCGCACTGGCGGTCGTCTGCGCGGTGATGGCCGTGATTGCCGCGGTGGTCTACCGGATCGCCGCCCTCGACCACCCGCTGACCGTCCCAGCCGCGGCGTTCCGCGGCGCCCTGCAACTCGCGGTCGTGTCGCTGGTGCTGACGGCGGCCCTCGAGCACCTGTGGTCGGCGGCGCTGGTGCTGCTGCTGATGTTCGCGGCGGCGGCGGTGACGTCCGCCCGTCGGGCCGATGCCGGGTGGTCGGGCACGTGGCTGGCCGTCGCGCTGGCGGTCGGATTCGGGGCGGTGTTGCCGCTGTTGCTGGTCAGCGGCGTCGTCCCGCTGCAGGGCGTGGCGATCATCCCGATCGGCGGCATCGTGCTCGGCGGTGCGATGACGGCCACCTCGCTGGCGGCCAAACGCGCGCTCGACGCCATCACCCAGCGGTACGGGGAGGTCGAGGCGGCGCTGAGTCTGGGACTGAGCCTGCGGGACGCGCGGATGGAGGTGATCCGGACCGCGGCCACCGACGCCCTGCTGCCGGGCCTCGACCAGACCCGGACGGTCGGGCTGGTGACCCTGCCGGGCGCGTTCGTCGGTGTGCTGCTGGCCAGCGGTTCGGCCGTTCAGGCCGGTGCGGTGCAGATCCTGGTGCTGGTCGGGCTGCTGCTCGCCCAGACCTGCGCGGTCGCGGTGACCATGGAACTCGTGGCCCGCGCCCATGTGAAGCGCTGACGCGCCCGTGCGCGATCGGGACCCGAGCTGAGGTGCCGATCGCGCACAGGCGGCGCAGCCGCTAGGCGCCGATCAGACGCTGGGCGAGGTAGCCCTCGACCTTGTCGAGCGAGACCCGCTCCTGCTCCATGGAGTCGCGCTCGCGGACCGTGACGGCCTGGTCCTCGAGGGTGTCGAAGTCCACGGTGATGCAGAACGGCGTGCCGATCTCGTCCTGACGGCGGTAGCGGCGACCGATGGCGCCGGCGTCGTCGAACTCGATGTTCCAGTTCTTGCGCAGCGCCGCGGCGAGGTCCTTGGCCTTGGGGCTCAGCGCCTCGTTGCGGCTGAGCGGCAGCACCGCGGCCTTGACCGGCGCGAGCCGGCGGTCCAGGCGCAGCACAGTGCGCTTGTCGACGCCGCCCTTCGCGTTCGGCGCCTCGTCCTCCTGGTAGGCGTCGACGAGGAACGCCATCAGCGACCGGGTCAGGCCCGCTGCCGGCTCGATCACGTAGGGGGTGTAGCGCTCACCGGTGGCCTGGTCGAAGTACTTCAGGTCCTGGCCCGAGGACTCCTCGTGCACGCGCAGGTCGTAGTCGGTGCGGTTCGCGACACCCTCGAGCTCGCCCCACTCGCTGCCCTGGAACCCGAAGCGGTACTCGATGTCGACGGTGCGCTTCGAGTAGTGCGAGAGCTTGTCCTCGGGGTGCTCGAGCAGGCGCAGGTTCTCCGGATCGATGCCCAGGTCCGTGTACCAGGCCAGGCGGGTGTCGATCCAGTACTGGTGCCACTGCTCGTCCTCGCCGGGCTTGACGAAGAACTCCATCTCCATCTGCTCGAACTCGCGGGTGCGGAAGATGAAGTTGCCGGGGGTGATCTCGTTGCGGAAGCTCTTGCCGATCTGGCCGATGCCGAACGGCGGCTTCTTGCGCGAGGTGGTGAGCACGTTTGCGAAGTTGACGAAGATGCCCTGGGCGGTCTCGGGGCGCAGGTAGTGCAGGCCCTCCTCGGACTCGACCGGGCCGAGGTAGGTCTTGAGCATCATGTTGAAGTCGCGCGGCTCGGTCCACTGTCCGACGGTGCCGCAGTCGGGGCAGCCCAGCACGTCCATCGCGACGTCGTCGGGATTGTCGAGGCCCTTCTTCTCCGCGTAGGCCTCCTGCAGGTGGTCCTGGCGGTGCCGCTTGTGGCAGTTCAGGCACTCGACGAGCGGGTCGTTGAAAACGCCGACGTGGCCGGAGGCCACCCACACCTGACGGGGCAGGATCACCGAGGAGTCGAGGCCGACGACGTCGTCGCGGCTGGTGACCATGCTGCGCCACCACTGCTTCTTGATGTTCTCCTTGAGTTCGACGCCGAGCGGGCCGTAGTCCCAGGCGGACCTGGTTCCGCCGTAGATCTCACCGCAAGGGAAGACGAGTCCTCGACGCTTGGCGAGGTTGGTTACGGTTTCGACCTTGGACTTGGGTGCCACTGGGGAAGCTCTCCATCTGGGTAATAGATGCTGCGGTCACGTGCGGTTTTCTCGCACCAGCCTATCGGTCGCGACGAGAGCGACCCAACCGGCGTTTGACATGCATACTCGTGCATATCAAAATGGAATTGATTTGCAATAAGGTTGGCCGGGACCCGACGCGAGGAGCAGCCCGAGTGAGCATCACCGACGCCGACGACCTGCACTCCGACTCCACCGTGCACGAGCTCTCGGCTTCGACCCCGCCCGCGGCCTTGCCCGGCAAGGACACGCTGTCCGCGGCGGGCGACATCCTGCGCGCGCTGGCGGCACCGGTGCGGATCGCGATCGTGCTGCAGTTGCGCGAGGAGCAGCGCTGCGTGCACGAGCTCGTCGAGACCCTCGGCGTCACCCAGCCGCTGATCAGCCAGCACCTGCGGGTGCTCAAGGCGGCGGGCGTCGTGCGCGGCGAGCGCAACGGTCGCGAGGTGCTCTATCGTCTCGTCGACGACCACCTGGCACACATCGTGGTCGACGCCGTCGCCCACGCCGAGGAAGGTAAGTGACCGTGACCGAGAAGACCGGCCAGCGCAGCCCCGTCGCCGTCGGCGTGCGCGCCACCAAGCAGCGCAGCGCGATCTCGGCACTGCTCGACGAGATCGACGAGTTCCGCTCGGCGCAGGACCTGCACGACGAGTTGCGCAAACGCGGCGAGGGCATCGGCCTGACCACCGTCTACCGCACCCTGCAGACCCTCGCCGAGGCCGGCACGGTGGACATGCTGCGCACCGACTCCGGCGAGTCGGTGTACCGGCGCTGCTCCTCGGGCCACCACCATCACCTGGTGTGCCGGACCTGCGGCTTCACCGTGGAGGTGGAGGGGCCGACCGTCGAGCAGTGGTCGCACACCATCGCGGAGGAGAACGGTTTCACCGACGTCAGCCACACGGTCGAGATCTTCGGCACCTGCCGCACCTGCGCGACACCCTGAGATGCGTCAACCAACGGTTGACGCATCGCCGTCGTCAACCTAGGGTTGACGCATGTCCGAACCGCTGCAGTTCACGCCCTCCGTCCGCCTGGACGACCTGATCGACGCGATCAAGAAGGTCCACGCCGATCCGCTCGCGCAACTCTCCGACGCCGTGCTCGCCGCCGACCATCTCGGCGAGGTGGCCGACCACCTCATCGGCCACTTCGTCGACCAGGCCCGCCGCACCGGCGCCTCCTGGACCGACATCGGCCGCAGCATGGGTGTCAGCAAGCAGGCCGCGCAGAAGCGGTTCACCCCGAAGGATCCCGGCACGGCCGCCGACCTCGACCCGAACCAGGGCTTCAACCAGTTCACCCCGCGAGCGCGCAATGTCGTCGCGGCCGCACACAACGAGGCCAAGGCCGCCGGTGCCGCCGCGGTCACGCCCGCGCACCTTACCCTCGGCCTGCTCGCCGAACCCGAGTCCCTCGCGGTGATCCTGCTCGGATCGCAGAACATCGACGCCGACGCGATCCGAGGCGCCGTCACCGCGACGCTGCCCGCACCCGCCGCCGACGCGCCCGAGCTGATCCCCTACGACGCCGCGGCCCGCAAGGTCCTCGAACTCACCTTCCGTCAGGCACTTCGCTTGGGCCACAACTACATCGGGACCGAGCACGTCCTGCTCGCCCTGCTCGAGATCGAGGACGGCGCCGGCCCGCTGAGCGGACTCGGCGTCGATCGCGAGCGCGTCGAATCGGACCTCGCCGCCGCCCTCGCCGCGCTGGCGCCGAAGAAGGACTAGAACAGCCTGCGCAGGATCGCGACGGCGCGGTCGGTGTACGGCGGGTACGCGAACCGGGGGTCTGGCTTGAAGGGCTTGACCAGTACCGATTTTCGGTGGCTCAACGCCTCGAAGCCCCACCTGCCGCCGTACTGGCCCATCCCACTGGCACCGACCCCTCCGAACGGTAGCTCCGGAGCGGCGTACTGATACAACAGGTGGTTCACCACGACGCTGCCCGCACTCAGCTCTGCCAGCACCCGTCGCCGAGACTCGGCGGAGCGGGAGAACAGGTATGCCGAGAGGGGTTTCGGTCGGGCACCCACGAACCGGATCGCCTCGTCGAGGGAATCGACCGCCAGCACCGGCAGGATCGGCCCGAAGACCTCCTCGGTCATCACCGGCTCGTCCGGATCCGGACCCACGAGCACGGTGGGCTCGACCGTGAGCGTCGCAGGGTCCGCGCCACCGCCGAGCGCGACCGTGGCGCGGGTGGCCGCGAGGTACCTTGCAAGGCGGTCGAATTGACGCTCGTTGACGATCCGCATGCCTGCGGCCGGCGCGCCCGAGCGGAACTCGTCGACCGTCGCGACGAGCCGGTCGACGAGGGCGTCGCGCACCGACCGCTCGACCAGGAGGTAGTCGGGCGCCATACAGGTCTGCCCGGAGTTGATCAGCTTTGCCCACGCGATCCGGCGGGCGGTGACGTCGAGATCCGCGTCCGCGGTGACTATCACGGGACTCTTGCCGCCGAGTTCGAGGGTGACCGGGGTGAGATGGGGTGCGGCACCGGCCATCACCTTCCGCCCGATCTCGGTGCCACCGGTGAAGAAGCAGTGGTCGACGCCCTGTGCGAGCAGGTCCTGGGTGACCGCCCCGTCCCCCTCGACCACGACCACCGCATCGGGGTCGAGGTACTCGGGAATCAGCCGCGCCAGGAGTCGCGAGCTCGCCGACGTCAGTTCGGACGGCTTGATCACCGCGCAGTTGCCCGCCGCGACCGCGGCCACCAACGGGTTGAGCGTCAGGACGAACGGGTAGTTCCACGGACCGACGATCAGTACGACACCGAGCGGCTCGTTCTGCACCCAGCCGACGGCCGGCATCTGGTTCACCGGTAGCGGGCGGAGGCGACGACGCATCCACCGGCGAACCCGGGCGCGGGCGTACGCGGCCTCGGCGCGTGGCGGTGCGGCGTCCATCAGCCACGACTCGAATGCACTACGCCCGAGGTCCTCGGCGAGCGCCTCGGCGATCTCGCTCTCCCGCTCGACGACCAACCGTTCGATGCCCGCGAGCTGCGCGATCCGCCACTGCACGGGCCGGGTCCTGCCGGACGCATACACCCTTCGCAGGTCCGCCACGACCGAGCGAGCGTCCACCCTTGCCCCGACGGCTTCCGTGCCCTGGTCGATTCCCATCACAACCACCTCGGTTCGGATGTGGGATCTCCGGACGACGATACGGCGGTTGGTCGCTGGCCTCCAGGATCGTGACCTAGGGCAACAACCCCTGCCTGCCCTGGTCCGCCCCGGACAGGACCAGCAGCAACATGGTGGTCAACGCCTCGTCGCCGAGTCCGGCGGCGGGGAAGGTGTAGCGCAGGATGACGTCGGCCAGCTTGCCGCGGGTGATCACCGTGATCGACCCGAACTGCATCATCGAGTTCTTCTCGGCGACCTTCTTGTGCAACGCGGGCTTGACCGGGCGGTCCCAGGCGAGCACCGCCGTCACCGACAGCACGTCCAGGCCGGGAGCCAGGTTCACCGCACGCAGCGAGCACAGCGCCCCCGCGTACTCGAAACCCAGTGAGCCGTCGTCGGACTCGCGCACCTCCACGAAGTGCGACAGGGCGTCGCGGGCCCGGTCCTGCAGCACCTGCGCGGTGCCGGCGCTCACTTGACTCCGCCGAAGCGTCGATCGCGCGAGGCGTACTCCACGCAGGCAGCCCACAGGTCGCGGCGGTCGAAGTCGGGGAACAGCTTCTCCTGGAACACCATTTCCGCGTACGCCGACTGCCAGATCAGGAAGTTCGAGGTCCGCTGCTCGCCGGACGGGCGCAGGAACAGGTCCACGTCGGGCATGTCCGGCTCGTCGAGGTACTTCGCGACGGTCGCCTCGGTGACCTTCTCGGGATTCAGCTCGCCCGACGCCACCCGGCGCGCGATTTCCCGTGCGGCATCGGCGATCTCGGCACGACCGCCGTAGTTCACGCACATGGTCAGCGTCATGGTCGTGTTGTGCCGGGTCAGTTCCTCGGCGATCTCGAGTTCCTTGATGACGCTGGTCCACAGCCGCGGCCGGCGCCCTGCCCAACGCACCCGCACTCCCATCTCGTGCATCTCGTCGCGGCGCCGCCGGATCACGTCCCGGTTGAAGCCCATGAGGAACTTCACCTCCTCGGGACTGCGCTTCCAGTTCTCGGTGGAGAACGCGTACGCCGAGAGCCATTTCACGCCGATCTCGATGCAGCCCTCGAGGGTGTCCATCAACACCGCCTCGCCGCGTTCGTGGCCCGCGGTGCGCGGCAGGCCGCGCTCCTGCGCCCAACGGCCGTTGCCGTCCATCACCAACGCGACGTGCCGCGGGATCAGTTCGGGCTGCAGGATCGGGGGCCGCGCTCCGGACGGGTGCGGGGCCGGGGGCCGCACGGTCCGGTCAGGCTGAACTTGCGGTTCGCGTCGTCGAATCACGGTCCCCATCCTGCCTGACGAGCTCGTCCGGACGAGCATGCGGCCGGGACCGCTCGATCAGCGGCAGGGTCCGCAACTGGCGCTCGAGATGCCACTGCAGATGCGCGGCCACCAGACCACTGGCCTGGGCCCGCACCGCTGCGGACGCCGACTCGGTGTACGCCCAGTCGCCGCGCTCGAGTGCGCCCATCAGGTCCAGCACCCCCGGCGAGGGCGTGGCCGCGCCCGGCGGGCGACAGTGCACGCACACCGCGCCACCCGCCGCGACGTGGAAGGCCCGGTGCGGACCGGGTGCCGCGCAGCGGGCGCACTCGTCGAGCGCCGGGGCCCAGCCCGCGAAACCCATGGCGCGCAACAGGTAGGCGTCGAGAACCAGTTCCGCGGGGCGGACCTGCTCGCTGACCGCGCGCAGCGCGCCCACGGTCAGCCGGTGCAGTCGCGGTGCGGGCGCTCGCTCCTCGCCCGAGAGCCGTTCGGCGGTCTCGAGCACCGCGCAGGCGGTGGTGTACCGGCCGTAGTCGTCGACGATGTCCCCGGCGAAGGCGTCGATGGTCTGCACCTGGGTGACGATGTCGAGGTTGCGGCCCGGGTAGAGCTGGACGTCGATGTGCGCGAAGGGCTCGAGCCGGGCGCCGAACTTCGACTTGGTCCGGCGCACGCCCTTGGCCACGGCCCGGACGAGTCCGTGCTGGCGGGTCAGGAGGGTGACGATGCGGTCCGCCTCGCCCAGCTTGTGCTGGCGCAGCACCACCGCATGATCCCGATACAGCCTCACGGGCTCCAGTCTCCCACGCGGGGCGGACACCACCGCACCCCCGCGCCGCGAGTCCTTTCGGCCCGCCAGTGGACCGAAAAGGACTCACGGGCGGCGCCGCCGCTGATACTGTTCGTTCGAACGAACAGTGAGGTCGCGGATGGCAGAGGGGACGAGGATGAGCGCGGACATGGGGCACCAGCGAGTGGACGAGGTCGAGATCGGGAACGCGGGGTCCGGCCGGGTCTGGCCGCCGCTCGAGGAGTGCGCGCGCGCCATCGCCACCGGGTCGACCACGTCGGTCGCGATGGTCACCCGCAGCCTCGACGCGATCGAGGCCAGCCAGTCGACCCTCAACGCCTTCAAGGTCGTCCGCCGCCGGGCGGCCCTCGCCGAGGCCGCCGAGGCCGACCGCAGGATCGCCGCGGGTGAGCGACTGCCCCTGCTCGGCGTACCGATCGCGGTCAAGGACGACGTCGACGTCACCGGCGAGGGCACCGCGTTCGGCTGCCCGGGCGAGTTCCCCGCCAAGACCGCCGACTCGGAGATGGTCCGCCGGCTGCGCGCCGCGGGCGCGGTGATCGTCGGCAAGACCCACAGCCCCGAACTGGGCCAGTGGCCGCTGACCGGCGGCGAGTTCGGGCACACCCGCAACCCGTGGGCGGCCGACCGGACCCCCGGCGGCTCGTCCGGCGGCAGCGCCGCGGCGGTCGCGGCCGGACTGGTGCCCGCCGCGCTCGGCTCGGACGGCGCCGGCTCGGTGCGGATCCCCGCGTCCTGGACCAACCTGGTCGGCATCAAGCCCCAGCGCGGCCGCATCTCCACCTGGCCGGACGCCGAGGCGTTCTACGGCATCACCGTCAACGGGCCGCTCGCCCGGACCGTCTCCGACGCGGCACTGCTCATGGACCTCGTCGCCGGCAACCACGAGGGCGATCTGCACCAGCCCCCGCCGGTGACGGTGCGCGACGCCGTCGACCGCGAGCCCGGACGGCTCCGGATCGCCCTGTCGCTGAAGATCCCCTTCACCGCGACGCCGCGGACCCTGCATCCGGAGATCCGAGAGGCGATCGGAGCCACCGCGCACACCCTCCGCAAGCTCGGCCACGAGGTGGTGGTCGCCGACCCCGCCTACGGCATCCTGTTCGGCCTGAACTTCCTGCCGCGCTCGATGGCCGGGATCGAGCAGTGGCGAGGCCGCGTCCCCGACCCCAGCCTGCTCGATCCGCGCACCCTCGCCAACGCGCGCACCGGCCGGCTGCTCGGCGGCCTGCCGCTGCGGGCCGCCCGCGCCGCCGAACCGCGCATGCGCCGCCGGATCGGGGCCATCTTCGACGACTTCGACGTGATCCTCGCACCGACCACCGCGACGCCCCCGCCGCCGGTCGACGCCATCGACGGCATCGGCCACATGGAGACCGACAAGGTCGTCACCGCCGCCTGCCCGTACGCCTGGCCCTGGAACATCCTCGGCTGGCCGAGCGTCAACGTGCCGGCCGGCTTCACCTCCGACGGACTGCCCCGCGGCGTGCAGTTGATGGGCCACGACAACACCGAGCCGCTGCTGGTCTCCCTCGCCGCCCAACTCGAGCGCGAACTACGGTGGGACCGTGAATGTCCCGAGCAGTGGTGGTGAGGTGACCGAACAGGCGCCGGTGCGCGAACGGATCCTGGCGGCGGTGCTCAACGTGATCGGCACCGACGGCATCGCCGCCGTGACCAACCGTCGCATCGCGGCGCAGGCGCAGGTCTCGCTGGGGTCGATCACCTACCACTTCCCCAGCCAGACCGACATGCTGCGGGACGCGCTGCTCGGCTTCGTCACCGAGGAGACCGCCCGACTGACCGAACTCGCCGAGCTCTACCGCGACAAGGGGCTGTCGGTGCAGGACGCGGCCTCGCTCACCGAGCGGGTGGTCCGGGACCTCGGCTGGGCCGCCGAGCGGGTCGCACCGTTCGAGCTGTACATCCAGGCAGGCCGTGACCCGGCGCTGCGCGCGGCCGCCGACGAGTGCTTCGCCGCCTACGACACGCTGACCGTGACGATCCTCGAGGGACTCGGTGTGCCGAACGCCACGACGATCGCCCCGACCCTGGTCGCAACCATCGCCGGCCTGCAGTTACGCAGGCTCGCGACCGGTCAGGACAGCCAGGACATCTCCGCGGCGATCCTGATGCTGCTGCCCAAGTAGTAAAATCGGCCGATTGCTCGCGGACAACAGATTGCGTAAAGGTGCCATGGACAGCGTCGCCCAGAAGACCACCATCGTCGTTCCGACCTTCAACGAACGCGAGAACCTGACGAAGATCGTCAGCCTGCTCGCCACGCTGGAGATCCCGGGACTGCACGTCCTCGTGGTGGACGACAACTCCCCGGACGGCACCGGCGAGGTCGCCGACGCGCTGGCCGCCGACGGCCCGCTCCCGGTGAGCGTGCTGCACCGGACGGAGAAGAACGGCCTCGGACGCGCCTACGTGGCCGGGATGACCCGCGCGCTCGACGAGGGCGCGGACGTCGTGATCCAGATGGACGCCGACCTCTCGCACCCCTACCAGGTGATCCCGGACATGCTCGCGACCCTGGCCGGCACGGACGCCGCGGTCGTGCTCGGCTCCCGGTACGTCGACGGCGGCGCGGTCGCCGAGGACTGGCCGTGGCACCGCAAGGCGCTCTCCGCGTGGGCGAACTTCTACGTGAACGCGATCCTGCGCCTCGGGGTCAAGGACGCGACCGCCGGCTTCAAGGCGTGGCGGGCGTCGACCCTGCGGACCATCGATGTCGCGTCGGTGGAGTCCAACGGCTACTCGTTCCAGGTCGAGATGAACTACCGGACCGTCCAGCACGGCCTGACCATCGCCGAGGTCCCGATCCGCTTCGAGGAGCGCACCGAGGGTGTGTCCAAGATGAGCCTCGGCGTGCAGCTCGAGTCGGCGCTGGTGCCGTGGAAGCTGCGGTTCGGCCGCAAGCGCTGACCCGGCCGAACCGCCGGCCCGACCCGCTAGAAGCCGAGGCGGCCCAGCTGCTTCGGGTCGCGCTGCCAGTCCTTGGCGACCTTGACGTGCAGCTCGAGGAACACCTTGGTGCCGAGCAGCTTCTCGATCTGGGTGCGGGCCTTGGTCCCGACCTCCCGCAGCCGGGCACCGCCCTTGCCGATCACGATGCCCTTCTGGCTGGGCCGCTCCACGTAGAGCAGCGCGTGCACGTCGAGCAGCTCACCCTGCTTCTCGGTGCGGCCCTCGCGCTCGATGACCTCCTCGATGACGACGGCCAGCGAGTGCGGCAGCTCGTCGCCGAGGCCCTCGAGCGCGGCCTCACGGATCAGCTCCGCCATCAGGGTTTCCTCGGGCTCGTCGGTGAGCTCGCCGTCCGGGTAGAACGCGGGGCCCTCGGGCATCGCCTTGGCCAGCACGTCCACCAGCAGCTCGACCTGCTCCCCCGACGCCGCCGACACCGGGATCACCTCGGTCTCCGGCCCGAGCACCTTCGACAGTGCGAGCAGCTGCTCGGCGACCTTCTCCTTGCTGACCTTGTCGATCTTGGTGACGATGCCGATCAGCGTGGTCTTCGGCGCCATCTGCCGGACCTGGTCGAGGATCCAGCGGTCGCCGGGACCGATCTTCTCGTCGGCCGGGATGCACAGGCCGATCACGTCGACCTCCGAATAGGTGTCGCGCACAAGGTCGTTGAGCCGCTGACCGAGCAGGGTCCGCGGCCGGTGCAGTCCGGGCGTGTCGACCAGGATCAGCTGTGCGTGGTCGCGGTGCACGATGCCGCGGATGGTGTGCCGGGTGGTCTGCGGCCGCGACGAGGTGATCGCGATCTTGGTTCCGACCAGCGCGTTCGTCAGGGTCGACTTGCCGGTGTTCGGCCGGCCGACGAAACAGACGAAGCCGGAACGGAATTGGGTGTCAGTGCTCACGTTCGGCTCCTGTGTCGATCGATGATGCGGTGTCGGCGGGGTCGGACTCGGGTCTCGGTTGTGGTGCCCGCCAAGCTAGAACTGTACTGATCCTGACCCGGCCCCGGACGTCGCTGCCGCCCTCGGCGCGCAGCACCAGACCCTCGACGGAGACCTCCGAACCCGGCAGCGGGACGCGCCCGAGCTCGTATCCCAGTAGCCCGCCGACGGTTTCGACCTCGTCGTTGTCCATCTCGAGGTCGAACAGCTCGCCGAGGTCCTCGATCGGCAACCGGGCCGAGACCCGGAAGCGCCCGTCCTCGAGATCCTCGACCGGCGGCGTCTCGTCGGTGTCGTACTCGTCGGCGATCTCCCCGACGATCTCCTCGATCACGTCCTCGATCGTCACCAACCCGGCGATGCCGCCGTACTCGTCGACCAGCAGCGCCATGTGATTTCGGTCGCGCTGCATCTCCGCGAGCAGGCTGTCGAGCGGCTTGGAGTCCGGCACGAACACGGCCGGGCGCATCACCTCTGCGACGGTGACACCGCGGCCGCCGTCGACGTCGTGGTAGGTCTTCTGGACCAGATCCTTGAGGTAGACGACGCCGAGCACGTCGTCGACGTTCTCCCCGATCACCGGGATGCGCGAGTGCCCGCTGCGGACCGCGAGCGAGGTCGCCTGTCCGGCGGACTTTCCGGCCTCGATCCACACCATCTCGGTGCGCGGCACCATCACCTCGCGGGCCGGGGTGTCGCCGAGCTCGAACACGGACTGGATCATCCGCCGTTCCTCGTCGGCGACCACACCGCGCTCCTGCGCCAGGTCGACCAGCTCGCGCAGCTCGATCTCGGAGGCGAACGGACCGTTGCGAAAGCCCTTGCCCGGCGTCAGTGCGTTGCCGACCAGGATCAGCAGCCGGCTGATCGGCGACAGCAGCACGCCGATCGCCTGCAACGGCAGCGCCGCGACCAGCGCGATCGAGTACGCGTGCTGACGGCCGACGGTGCGCGGACCGACACCGATGGCGACGTAGTTGATGAGCACCATGACCACCGCGGTGATCACCAGCGCCCAGCCGCGAGCGAGCATGTCCAGCAGCGCGGCCGCCAGCAGCACGGTGGCGCAGATCTCCGCCGCGATGCGCAGCAGGACCATCAGGTTCACGTAGCGCGGGCGGTCGGAGACCACGACGAGCAGTCGCGCCGAGCCGGGCCGGGCGTCCTTGGCCATGTCCTCGACACGGGCCGGGGACACCGTGTTCAGTGCCGAGTCGACGGCGGCGAAGACGCCACCGAGCGGAACGAGGACCGCGGCGAGCAGGATCAGAACTATGTCACCGGTCACCGGGCGGGGTCACCGACCGGGCGGGGGCGGGCGGGAGGAGTCACTGGGCGGGGGCGGGCGGGCGGAGTCACTGGGCGGGGGCGGGCGGGCGGAGTCACTGGTCGGGGCCGTCGACGAACCCGGTCTTGCCGAGCAGTCGCCGGTCACGGGCGGCCAGTTCCGCCTCCCGCTCGGCCCGCGCGAGGTCCTCGTACCACTCGGCCAGGAGGCTGTTCTGCAGTGCGAACATCTCCTTCTCCTCCTCCGGCTCGGCATGGTCGTAGCCGAGCAGGTGCAGCACGCCGTGCACGGTGAGCAGCGCCAGTTCGTGTGCCGTCGAGTGGCCGGCCTTGGCGGCCTGGTCGGCGGCGAACGCCGGGCACAGCACGATGTCGCCGAGCATGGCCGGTCCCGGTTCGGGCGCGTCGGGGCGTCCGCCGGGCTCGAGCTCGTCCATCGGGAACGACATCACGTCGGTCGGGCCGGGCAGGTCCATCCAGCGCATGTGCAGGTCCGCCATGGTGTCGAGGTCGACGAGCACCATCGACAACTCGGCCGCCGGGTGCACGTCCATCCGGGAGATCGCGAACCGGGCGACGCTGACCAGCTCCGCCTCGGAGACGTCCATGCCGGACTCGTTGGATACCTCAATGCTCATGAAACGCCGTTCTCCTGGATTCCTGCAGGACTCGGGGCCCGCGCCGGCAACTGTGCTTGCAACTTTAGTGCCGCGCCGCACGCGCCGACGACGACCGCCGCTGCGCCCGGTTGCCGAGCTTGACCTCGCCGAGGCGGTCGGCGTCGAAGCGCTCGTAGGCGTCCACGATGTCGGAGACCAACCGGTGCCGGACCACGTCCGCGCTGGTGAGCTCCGAGAAGTGGATGTCGTCGATGTCGGTGAGGATCTCGGCCGCCGCGCGCAGCCCGGACCGGGCACCGCCGGGCAGGTCCACCTGGGTGACGTCGCCGGTGACGACGATCTTCGAACCGAAACCGAGCCGGGTGAGGAACATCTTCATCTGCTCGGCGGTGGTGTTCTGCGCCTCGTCGAGGATGATGAACGCGTCGTTGAGGGTGCGGCCTCGCATGTAGGCGAGCGGCGCGACCTCGATAACCCCGGCCGCCATGAGCTTCGGGATCGCCTCGGGATCCATCATGTCGTGCAGCGCGTCGTGCAGCGGCCGCAGGTAGGGGTCGATCTTCTCGTGCAGCGTGCCGGGCAGGAAGCCGAGCCGCTCGCCGGCCTCGACCGCGGGCCGGGTCAGGATGATGCGGCTGACGTTCTTGGACTGCAGCGCCTGCACCGCCTTGGCCATCGCCAGGTAGGTCTTGCCGGTGCCTGCGGGACCGATGCCGAACACGATGGTGTTCGCGTCGATCGCGTCGACGTACCGCTTCTGGTTCACGGTCTTGGGCCGAATCGTCTTCCCGCGCCGGGACAGAATGTCGAGGCTGAGCACCTCGGCCGGGGACTCGCCCGCGCCGTCGGTGAGCATCGCGACGCTGCGCCGGACCGCGTCCGGGGTCAGCGACTGCCCGCGCCCGACGATGGCGACGAGTTCGCCGATCGCCCGTTCGGCGAGGGCCACCTCGGAGGCCGCGCCGGTGAGGGTGATGGTGGTGCCGCGCACGTGGATGTCGGCGGCGAGGGCGCGTTCGAGCGCCTTGAGATTCTGATCTGTCGAACCCAGCAGGGGCAGTACCGCGTCGGGCGAGATCTCCATACTCGACCGCACCGAGCGCTGTGCGGGGCGCTCCTGCCTGTCTGCCGTCACTGCGGTCTCACCCATATCGCTGTCTGCACTCACGTGGTTGCTATGGCCTACTTCCCTGATTCGACGATGATGTAGGCAGTCTATCGCGCACCCGCGCGCCCGCCCACCGAGTTGTTCCCGGTCAGGACGCGTGCGGCGCACCGGATGCCGCTGCCGGCGAGCGCAGCCACGTCCACGCCTCGTCGACCACCTCGGCCGCGCGGGCGGGCGGGATCCCCAGCAGGACCAGCGAGGTCACCGCGAACGACTCCCCCGAGTCGGTGATCGTGCCCGCGTTCGTCGCCTCGAGCAGGGTCATGGTGACCGCCTCGGTCATCGTGACCAGGACCGCGGCGGGCAGGTAGTCGGAGAAGGTTCCGTCGGCCTGACCTCGCTCGACGATCTCCACGCTGGGCGCGCGCGCGGGTTCGAGCATGTCGTGGATGCGTTCCTCGCCGAGTTCCTTGCGCGCGAAGGTCAGCAGCATCCGGAACCGGTCCCCGATCGGCCAGGACTGCAGGGCGAGCACCGCCGCGGCCAGGTCCGGACGTTCGGGCTGGGGTCGCTGGGCGCCGAGAATCGCGACCAGCGCAGCCGAGGCTTCGTCGGCGATGCCCTCGACCAGCGCGTCCCGGTTCGGGAAGTGCGCGTAGACGGTCCGGCGCACCACTCCGGCCGCGCGTGCGACGTCGTCCATGCTCGCGTCCGGGTTCGCGGCGAACGCGCCGATCGCGGCCTCCACGATGCGCTCGCGGTTGGCCCGCGCCTGGCTTCGTCGGGGCCTCGCCGTTTCCGTCACCCCTGCAGTGTTCCACGCCGGGTATGTGATTCACGTCAAAGAAACTTGCACAGCCGTGTGCAGAATCAGTAACTTGCACACCACTGTGCAAGTGCACTGGCCCTGTCGTCGAACGGAGCACCGACATGACCCTCCTGGCATCCCAGCCGGTCACCGACCAGCAGCGGCCGTACCGCTGGCGGTGGGCGGCGCTCGCGGTGCTCTGCCTGAGCCTGCTGATCGTGGTGATGGCGAACACGGCACTGATCGTCGCGGCCCCGGACATGACGCGGGATCTCGAGCTCACCAGCGCCGGACTGCAGTGGGTCATCGACGGCTACACCGTCCCGTACGCGGCGTTGATGCTGCTGTGCGGCGTGATCGGCGACAAGTACAGCCGACGCGGCGCACTGCTCACCGGACTGCTCGTGTTCGGCGGCGGCGCGGTGTTCGGCAGCCTCGCCGACACGACCTCCGAGGTGATCGGGGCCCGGATCGCGATGGGCGTCGGCGCGGCGATCATCATGCCCGCGACGCTCTCGCTGCTCGTCGCGACCTTCCCCAAGTCCGAGCGAACCCGCGCGATCGCGGCCTGGGCGGCGACCTCCGGGCTGGCGATCGCGCTCGGCCCCCTGCTCGCCGGCTGGATCCTCGAAAGCCGTTCCTGGAGTGCGACCTTCCTCATCAACGTGCCCATCGCCGCGATCGCCGCGGTGGCGGCGCTGATCCTGGTGCCGCCGTCCCGGGCGGAGGGGCTCGGCCGGATCGACTGGATCGGCGGCCTGTTGTCGGTGGCCGCGATCGGCACCGGGGTCTACGGGATCATCAACGGCTTCCACTTCGGCTGGTCGGCCGGGCCGACCGCCGCGTGCGCGGGCGCGGTGCTCGGCCTGGCGGCGTTCGTCGCCTGGGAGCTGCGGCACCCGCAGCCGCTGCTCGACGTGCGCAAGCTCGGCGACCGCACCGTCGGCGGCGCCACCCTCGCGGTGCTGCTGGTGTTCCTCGCCGCGTTCGGCGCGATCTACTTCATCGCCCAGCAGTTCCAGTTCGTCCTCGGCTACGGCCCGCTGGAGACCGGCGTGCGCCTGCTCCCCCTCGCCGCGGCGGTCTCCGCCGGCGCGCTCGTCAGCGGACGGCTCGCGCCGCGCCTCGGCCTGCGTGGCACGGTCGTCGCCGGGATGGTGCTCGCCGCGGCGGGCATCCTGGCGATGACCAGGGTGGGCGGCGGATCCGGCTACCTCGCCTTCGCGGTCCCGCTGATCCTGCTGGGGCTGGGCATCGGAATCGGCCAGCCGCCGGCGACCGACGCGATCATGGGACGGTTCCCCGACAGCGACCTCGGTGCGGCCGGCGGACTCAACGACACCGCGATCGAGCTCGGCGGGTCGCTGGGCATCGCCGTCCTCGGCTCGATCCTGGCCGCCGGGTACAAGCAGTCGGTCGCACCGTTCCTCGACGCGGCGCCGCTACCCGTGCTGTCCGGCGACATGGCCGCGCAGGCAGACTTCGCGATGGAGGTCTCCCGCGAATCCGTCGGGGGCGCAACGATCGTCGCTCAGGAACTCGCGGCCAATCCGCTGTCGGCCCGATACGCCGAGCCACTGCACGAGGCGGCCTCGGTGGCGTTCGCCGACGCCATCACCCAGGCCAGCCTGGTAGGCGGGCTGACGCTGCTGGCCGGGACCGCGGTGGTCGCGCTGATCCTGCCGCGCCGCGCCACGACCGCCGGGCATACTGCGTGACATGTTCGCGCTACTGCTGACCGGACCGCCCGGCGCCGGAAAGAGCACGGCGGTGACCACGCTGCACGACGACCTCGGCGAGGCCGGCGTCGCCAACGCCCTGCTCGAACTCGACGAGTTGGAGCGGAGCTACCCGCCGCTGCCCCCGGCCCGGCTCGTCTCGCACCTGGCGATGCTTGCCGGCTCCTATCGCGACGCGGGGTACCCACTGCTGCTGGTCACCGCGACCGTGGAGGACGACGCCTACGGTGCGGCGGTGCTGGCGGCGATCGGCGCGGACGAGCACCTGCTGGTGCGCCTGGACGCCGAACCCGAAACGGTTCGCCGTCGGGTCCTCGAGCGGGAGCCCGAATCCTGGTCGGGGCGGGACGAACTGGCCGACGCGGCGTTCCGCCTGGCCACCACGATGCGCGCGCTCACCGGCGTCGACCTCGTCCTGAGCACCGAGGGACGGGATCCCGGTCGAGTAGCCGGGCAACTCGAGGACGCCCTTCGACGCCGCCCGGGCGCACCTCTCCGGGCCGCCGACCCGAACGCCGCCTCGACGGCGTGAACTGAACTACGCCCCGCCGTCGCTCAACCAGGGCGCCGGGTCCAATGCCGCCCGCAGCGACAGCGCCCAACTGCGCGAACCGCGGTCGAGGAAGTCGTTGTGGCCCTCGCCGGGCACCTCCCACAACACCGCCCGATCGCCCGCCGCGAGCGCGGCCTCGACGTACACCCGGCTCGCCGCGACCGGCACCTGGACGTCCTCCGCGCCGTGCAGGCACACCGTCGGCACGCCGGTCGGGACGCGGTGCAGCGGGGAGGCGTCGTGGTAGGTCCGCGGGTCGGTGACGAAGGGCACCCCGAACAGCGCCTCGAGCACCACGGACCCGCGCCGGGTCGCGGCCCGCGACGCCAGGTCGAGCGCGCCCGCCTGGGACACCACCCGCTCCGGCCGGATCGACGAATCGCGTTGTCCGGCAAGCCAGACGGCGAGCTGCGCGCCCGCCGAGTGACCCAGCAGCCGAACGTCGGACGGGTCGAGCGGAACCGGCGAGTGCGCGGGCAGCAGGTCGCCGACGGCGGCCAGCGCGGCCTGCACGTCGGCGCTTGTCTCCGTCCAGCCGCCGCCCGCGCCGACCCGCCGGTACTCGACGTTCCACGCCGCGACACCGGATTTCGCCAGTTCCATCGCGAACGCGGTCGCCAGGTTGAGGTGGTAGTCGGCACTCCAGTAGCCGCCGTGCAGCAGCATCACCACCGGGAGCGCGGCGCCAGTCGGCTCGGCCGGCAGGTACAGGTGCCCGAACTGCTCGGGCGCGGAACCGTACTCGATCCTCTGTCGGCCCATTACTGCAGCGGCGCCGCGGCCCAGCGGTCGGTGAGCACACCGATCGCACCCAGCGCGACCGCCGCCGCGGTCGAGGTCCGCAGGACCGTCGGCCCGAGCCGCACCGCGGCCGCGCCTGCCTCGGTCAGCGCGCCGACCTCCTCGTCCGACAGCCCGCCCTCGGGCCCGACGACGAGCACCAGTTCCGACGCCGCACCCAGGCCGAGGTCCCCCAGCGCCACCGTCGCCGACTCGTGCAGGACCGCGACGACCCCGCCGCGACCGGTCACCTCGCGCACCAGAGCCACCACCGCCGTCGTGCGGTGCAGCTCGGCGACCTCCGGAATGTGCGCTCGCCGTGACTGCTTCGCCGCCGCCACCGCGACCGCCTGCCACCGCGCGACACCCTTGGCGGCCTTCGGTCCCTCCCACTTGGCCACGCACCGCGCCGACTGCCACGGCACGATCGCGTCGATGCCGGCCTCCGTCGCCAGTTCGACGGCGAGCTCGGAACGCTCCGCCTTGGGCAGCGCTTGCACCAGCGTCACAGTCGGCGTCGGGGCGGGCAGGTCGTCGCGGCCGGTGACCTCGAGGTCGAGGCGGTCCTTGCCGACCTCGACCACCGCCGCGTGCGCGATGCCGCCGCGGCCGTCCGAGAGGACCAGCTGTTCGCCGACCCGGATCCGGCGGACCGTGGCGGCGTGCCTGCCCTCCTTGCCGTCGAGCACGGCGATCGCGCCGACCTCCGGTAGCGGGTCGAGGTAGAAGACGGTCGCGGCCATCGCCGGTGCCGCCGTCAGCGTCCGCTGAAGGCTTCGCGCAACCGCGAGAACAGCCCCCCGTTGTGCTGCGAACCCGAGGTGACGACCTCGGCCTGGTCCTTCTCGCGCAGGTCCCGGAACTCGCGCAGGGCCGCGGTCTGCTTGCCGTCCAGGCGCGTCGGCACGACGACCTCGAGGTGGGCGTGCACGTCACCGCGCACACCCGAGCGCAGCTTCGGCATGCCGTACCCGCGCAGCACCGCGACCGATCCCGGCTGGGTGCCGGCGTCGACGGTGATGTCCTGCGGACCGTCGATGATCGTGTCGATGGAGATCGTGGTGCCGAGCGCCGCGTCGACCATCGGCACCCGGACCGTGCAGTGCAGGTCCTCGCCGTCCCGCACGAACACCTCGTGCGGCTGCTCGATGATCTCGACGTAGAGGTCGCCCGCGGGGCCGCCGCCGGGCCCGACCTCGCCCTGCGCGGCCAGCCGGATCCGCATCCCGCTGCTCACGCCGACCGGCACCTTCACCGCGATGTCGCGGCGGGCACGCACCCGGCCGTCGCCGCCGCACTTGTGGCAGGGGTCGGGGATGGTCTCACCGGCACCGCGGCAGGTGGGACACGGCCGCGAGGTCATCACCTGGCCGAGGAACGAGCGCTGGACGGACTGCACCTCGCCCGCGCCGCGGCAGGTCTCGCAGGTGACGGGCTTCGAATCCCCGTTCGTGCCGGAGCCGGTGCAGCTGTCGCACAGGATCGCGGTGTCGACGGTGATGTGCTTGGTGACCCCGGTCGCGCACTCGGCGAGGGTCAGCTTGGTACGCAGCAGCGAGTCCGCGCCGGGCTGCACCCGACCGCGCGGACCGCGGGCGGCGCCGCCCCCGCCGCCGAAGAACGCCTCGAACACGTCGCCGAGACCGCCACCGAAGCCGGCGCCACCGAAGCCGCCGGCTCCGCCGCCGCCCTGCGACAGCGGGTCGCCGCCGAGGTCGACGATCCGCCGCTTCTCCGGGTCGGAGAGCACCTCGTACGCGGTGGAGATGTCCTTGAACCGGGCCTGCGCGTCCTCGTCCGGGTTGACGTCCGGGTGGAGCTCCCTGGCGAGCTTGCGGTACGCCCGCTTGATCTCCTGATCGGTCGCCTTCTGTCCGACGCCCAGCAGTCCGTAGTAGTCCCGTGCCACGTTGTGTCTCTCGTCCTCGTCGTCGATCAAATTCAGGTGATAAGTGGAAGTCGGACCGGCTCAGCTCGCCGGCCCTCGCTCGCGCGGAAGTCGCGCACGGTTCAACGCTCGGCCAGTACCTCGCCGATGTACCTCGCAACGGCTGCGACCGAGGCGATTGTTCCCGGGTAGTCCATCCGTGTGGGACCGAGCACACCCATGCCGCCGAACACGTTGCCGCCCGCGCCGTACCCGGTGGTGATCACCGAGGTGCCGCGGATCTGCTCGACCTGCGTCTCCTCGCCGATCCGCACGGTGACCGTGCCGGCATCGCCGGTCGCGGCGAGCAGCTTGAGCACGATCACCTGCTCCTCGAGCGCCTCGAGCACGGAGCGCAGCGAGCCGGGGAAGTCGCCGGCGTTCCGGGTGAGGTTGGCGGTGCCGCCGAGCACGAGCCGCTCCTCGGGGTGCTCGACCAGCGTCTCGACCAGCACGGTCGCCGACCGGACCACCGCATCGCGGATCTCCGGCGGGGCGTCCGCGGCCAGTTCGGACACCGCGATCGACGCCGCGGCCAGCCGCTTGCCCTCGAGCGCGCCGCCGAGCAGGTCCCGCAGCCGGGACAGGTTCTCGTCGTCGAGGACGTCGCCGAGTTCGACGATCCGCTGGTCGACGCGTCCGGAGTCGGTGATCAGCACCAGCAGCAGCCGGGCCGGATTCAGCGCGACCACCTCGAGGTGCCGCACCGAGGACGCGGACAGCGTCGGGTACTGCACGACCGCGACCTGGCGGGTCAGCTGGGCGAGCAGGCGGGTGCCGCGGCGCAGCACGTCGTCGAGGTCGACGCCGGACTCGAGGAACTCGAGGATGGCGCGCCGTTCGGCGGGCGAGAGCGGCTTGACCTCGGCGATCCGGTCCACGAACTGGCGGTAGCCCTTGTCGGTGGGCACCCGGCCGGAACTGGTGTGCGGCTGCGCGATGTATCCCTCGGCCTCGAGCACGGCCATGTCGTTGCGGATGGTGGCGCTGGACACCCCCAGGTTGTGCCGCTCGACGAGGGCCTTGGACCCGATCGGTTCCTGGGTGGCGACGTAGTCGGCGACGATGGCGCGCAACACCTCGAAGCGTCGTTCCTCGGTGCTCGACATGCCGGCCACCTCCCTCTCGCGTCACCTGTGGCAAAGACCCAGTCTAATCGTCGGGTCGCCCCGACCCGTGGAGGCCTTACTGTGGTGGCGCACGAACAGACAAGTGCCGTTGGCACTCCACCGACAACCGCGACGGATGCATCGATGATTTTCAAGGGCGTGAGGGACGGCAAGCCGTACCCGGATCACGGAATGTCGGTCCGCGACTGGTCGAAGATTCCGCCTCGCCAGGTCCGGCTCGACGAGATCGTCACCACCACGAAGGTGCTCGAACTGGACAGACTCCTGTCCGAGGACTCCACCTTCTACGGGGACCTGTTCCCGCACGCGGTGCTCTGGGACGGGGTCATCTACCTCGAGGACGGCCTGCACCGCGCGGTCCGCTCGGCGCTGCGGAACCGGGTCGTGCTGCACGCGCGCGTCTTCGACTACGACGCCATCCGCAACTGACCCGGCTCGGCGGACGTCCGCACCCCGCCTCGCCGATCCGCACCCCGATTGCGTGCGCGGATCGTGTGACCGGGGTGCGGTTCGCCATCAGGTGAGCGGCCGTGCGGGCGAAATTGCTTACTGAGGGTTCAGCTCAGGATGTCGCGGATGACGCCGTCGGCGAGCAACCGCCCACGGTCGGTGAGCACCAGGCGGTCACCGGCGCGCGAGAGCAGCCCGTCCGCGACGGCCTGCTCGGCGGCCACGAGCTCACCCTGTCGCAGGGCCGACTCCGGCAGTCCGGACCGCAGCCGCAGCGTCAGCATCACCCGCTCCATGTGCCGGTCCTCGGCGGTGAGCTGCTCGCTGTCCGCGACCGGCAGCTCGCCCGCGGTCAGCCGGTCGGCATACCGGGCCGGGTGCTTGACGTTCCACCAGCGCACCCCGCTGACGTGGCCGTGCGCGCCGGGTCCCGCACCCCACCAGTCACCGCCGTCCCAGTACCCCAGGTTGTGCCGGCACTCGGCGCCATCCCTCGCCCAGTTCGACACCTCGTACCAGCTCAGCCCGGCATCCGCGAGGCGCGCGTCGATCCGCTCGTACCGGGCGGCGAGGACGTCGTCGTCGGGGGCCGGTAGGTCCCCGCGACGCACCTTCCTGGCCAGCGCGGTGCCGTCCTCCACGATCAGCGCGTACGCCGAGACGTGGTCCACTCCCGCCGCGAGCACCGCGTCCAGGGACGCGTCGAGGTCCTCGTCGCGCTCACCGGGCGTGCCGTAGATCAGGTCGAGGTTCACGTGATCGAACCCCGCCGCACGCGCCTCCACGGCCGCCGCGACCGGGCGTCCCGGGGTGTGGGTGCGGTCGAGGATCCTGAGCACGTGCTGCGCGGCGGACTGCATGCCCAGCGAGATGCGGGTGAACCCGGTCTCGCGGAGGCGGTCGAAGAACTCCGGCGAGGTGGACTCGGGGTTCGATTCGGTGGTCACCTCCGCGCCCGGCGCGAGGCCGAAGCTCGAGCGGACCGCGCCCAGCACCTCGGCCAGGCCGTCGCCGCCGAGCAGCGACGGGGTGCCGCCGCCGACGAACACGGTCTGCGCCGCGGGCACCGTCCGCCCGGACGAGCCGAGCATCGCCGCGCCCGCATCCAGCTCCCGGCGCAGGCCCTCGAGCCAGGACTGCGGCGAGGCGGAGCTGCCCAGCTCCCCCGCGGTGTAGGTGTTGAAATCGCAGTAGCCGCAGCGGGTCGCGCAGAACGGCACGTGGACGTACACACCGAACGGCCGCGATCCCACCCCGTCCAGGGCGTCGTCGGGCAGCACGAACGCGGTCGTCGCCGGCTCTGTCATCGATCCACTCACACCGTTCAGTGTCCCACCGCCGCCGGAGTGGCCCACCTCACACCGGGCCCTGCCTGCGCATTTCCCCCCATTTTGGGGGAAATCGATCCCGGATGTCGGCTTTACCGATCTGATCTGGCACAATTGCCTGCGTGACCGGACTTGGGATTGTGCTCGTGGCTCGCCGCCATGTGGATCTCAAGCGCGTCTGCAGCTGTTGCTGTCTGCCTTCCACCGCGTAGACGCCATTCCACCAGCCCCCTTTTCGTCCCGGCCGGTCTCGGAGTGAGCCAGCGGGGACAGCGCTCCCCGCTGACGTCATGCCCGAAGATCGGCGCCCCGAACATTTCTGGAGCGCCCTGATGTCGCAGACTGTCGACTCTTCCCCGCCCACACCCGCACGCACACCTCGGCCCGCCAAGCGTCGCGCCGAGGGACAGTGGGCACTGGGCTACCGCGAGCCCCTCAACGCCAACGAGCAGGCCAAGAAGGACGACAACCCGCTCAACGTCCGCGCCCGCATCGAGAACATCTACTCGAAGCAGGGTTTCGACAGCATCGACAAGAGTGACCTGCGCGGGCGCATGCGCTGGTGGGGCCTCTACACCCAGCGTGAGCAGGGCTACGACGGCACCTTCACCGGCGACGACAACATCGACCTGCTCGAGGCCAAGTACTTCATGATGCGGGTGCGCTGCGACGCCGGTGCCCTGAACGTCGAGCAGCTGCGCACCATCGCCGGCATCTCCACCGAGTTCGGCCGCGACACCGCGGACCTGTCGGATCGCGAGAACGTCCAGTACCACTGGATCGAGGTCGAGAACGTCCCCGAGATCTGGAAGCGGCTCGAGGGCGTCGGACTCAAGACCACCGAGGCCTGCGGCGACTGCCCCCGCGTCGTGCTCGGCTCCCCGCTCGCCGGCGAGTCGCTCGACGAGGTGCTCGACCCGACGTCCGCGATCGACGAGATCGTGCGCCGCTACATCGGCAAGAAGGAATACTCCAACCTGCCGCGCAAGTTCAAGACCGCCATCTCCGGTCAGCAGGACGTGGTGCACGAGATCAACGACGTTGCGTTCATCGGCGTCAACCACCCGGAACACGGTCCCGGACTGGACCTGTGGGTCGGCGGCGGCCTGTCCACCAACCCGATGCTCGCGCAGCGGGTCGGGGTGTGGGTGCCGCTCGACGAGGTCCCGGACGTGTGGGAGGCCGTGGTCTCGATCTTCCGCGACTACGGCTACCGCCGGCTGCGCAGCAAGGCCCGGCTGAAGTTCCTGATCAAGGACTGGGGCATCGAGAAGTTCCGCGAGGTCCTCGAGACCGAGTACCTGGGGCGCAAGCTCATCGACGGCCCGGCGCCGGAGCAGCCGGCCCGCCCGATCGACCACGTCGGCGTGCAGAAGACCCGCAACGGGCTCAACGCGGTCGGCTTCTCCCCCATCGCGGGCCGGGTCTCGGGCACCATCCTGACCCAGGTCGCCGACGCCGCGGAGAAGGCGGGCTCCGACAAGATCCGCTTCACCCCGTACCAGAAGCTGATCATCCTCGACGTCGCCGACGACAAGGTCGAGCAGCTGATCGCCGACCTCGAACCGCTTGGCCTGCAAGCACGTCCGTCGATCTGGCGGCGGAACCTGGTGGCCTGCAGCGGCATCGAGTTCTGCAAGCTGTCGTTCGTCGAGACCCGCAAGCGCTCTCAGGTGCTGGCACCAGAGCTCGAACAGCGTCTCGCCGACATCAACGCGCAGCTGGACGTGCCGATCACCATCAACATCAACGGCTGCCCCAACTCGTGCGCGCGCTCCCAGATCGCCGACATCGGGTTCAAGGGCATGCTGGTCGACGACGGCGAGGGCAACCAGGTCGAGGGGTTCCAGGTCCACCTCGGCGGCAGCCTCGGCCTCGACTCCGGGTTCGGCCGAAAGCTGCGCCAGCACAAGGTGAACAGCACCGACCTCGGCGACTACATCGAGCGGGTGGTCCGCCAGTTCGTCAAGCACCGCAACGAGGGCGAACGTTTCGCCGAATGGGCAGTCCGAGCAGACGAGGAGGACCTGCGATGAGTTCGGGTCTCGACCTATCCACCGCGACCGAGCACGATCTCCGCGAACTTGCCGCACAGGGGGCGGCAAGTCTCGGGGACGCCACCGCACTGGAACTGCTGCAGTGGACCGAGGACACGTTCGGCCGGGACTTCATCGTCGCGTCGAACATGCAGGACGGAGTGCTCGTGCACCTGGCCACCCAGGTGCACCCCGGGGTGGACGTGCTGTTTCTCGACACCGGCTACCACTTCGCCGAGACCATCGGTACCCGTGACGCGGTGGAGGCGGTGTACGGGGTCAACATCGTCAACGCCAGGGCCGAGGCCAGCGTCGCCGAGCAGGACGCGGCCGAGGGCAAGGACCTGTTCGCCCGCGAGCCGAACCGGTGCTGCGCACTGCGGAAGGTCGCGCCCCTGAAGAAGTCCCTCGCGGGCTACAAGGCGTGGGTGACCGGGATCCGCCGGGTCGAGGCACCGACCCGCGCCAACGCCCCACTCGTCTCGTTCGACGACGCATTCGGCCTCGTGAAGATCAACCCGATCGCCGCGTGGTCCGACGAGGACATGGCCGCGTACATCGACAAGCACTCGATCCTGGTGAATCCGCTTGTCGACGAGGGCTATCCGTCCATCGGGTGCGCACCCTGCACCTCCAAGCCAGCACCCGGCTCCGATCCGCGCAGCGGGCGGTGGGCCGGCAATTCCAAGACAGAATGCGGGTTGCACGCCTCATGACTGCTGAACTGACCGACATCCGCCCGCAACTCGACGGCGGCGACTTCGACACCCTCGCCGCCCTCGAGTCCGAGGCCATCCACATCTTCCGCGAGGTCGCCGGCGAGTTCGAACGCCCGGTGATCCTGTTCTCCGGCGGCAAGGACTCCACGGTGCTGCTGCACCTGGCGATCAAGGCGTTCTGGCCCGCGCCGGTGCCGTTCGCACTGCTGCACGTGGACACCGGCCACAACCTGCCCGAGGTGCTCGAGTTCCGCGATCACGTCGTCGCCAAGTACAACCTGCGACTGCACGTGGCCAAGGTCGAGGACTACCTCGCGGACGGCCGGCTCACCGAGCGCCCCGACGGCATCCGCAACCCGCTGCAGACCGTCCCGCTGCTCGACGCCATCGCCGAGAACCGCTTCGACGCGGTCTTCGGCGGTGCCCGTCGCGACGAGGAGCGGGCCCGTGCCAAGGAGCGGATCTTCTCGCTGCGCAACGCCTTCGGTCAGTGGGATCCGAAGAAGCAGCGCCCCGAGCTGTGGAACCTCTACAACGGCAGGCACTCCCCCGGCGAGCAGGTCCGGGTGTTCCCGCTGAGCAACTTCACCGAGCTCGACATCTGGCGCTACATCGCCCGTGACAACGTGGAACTGGCGAGCATCTACTACGCGCACCAGCGTCCCGTCTACCAGCGCGACGGCATGTGGATGACGCCCGGTGTGTGGGGCGGACCGGCCGACGGCGAAGAGCTGCAGACGCTCTCGGTGCGCTACCGCACCGTGGGCGACGGCTCCACCACCGGCGCGGTGCTCTCCGACGCGGCCGACAACGAGGCGATTCTCGCCGAGGTGGCCGCATCCCGACTGACCGAGCGCGGCGCCACCCGTGGCGACGACCGGGTTTCCGAGGCGGCCATGGAAGACCGCAAGCGAGAGGGCTACTTCTGATGAGCGATCTGTTGCGCCTGGCCACGGCCGGCAGCGTCGACGACGGCAAGTCCACCCTGGTGGGCCGGCTGCTCTACGACACCAAATCCGTTCTGGCCGACCAGATCGACGCCGTCACCCGCGCGTCGGTGGACCGCGGCCTCGACACCCCGGACCTGTCGCTGCTGGTCGACGGCCTGCGCGCCGAGCGCGAGCAGGGCATCACCATCGACGTGGCGTACCGCTACTTCGCCACGCCCAACCGGACCTTCGTGCTGGCGGACACCCCCGGTCACGTGCAGTACACCCGCAACACGGTCTCCGGCGCGTCCACGGCGCAGCTGGTGATCCTGCTGGTGGACGCGCGCAAGGGCGTCATCTCCCAGACGCGCAAGCACGCGGCGGTGCTGGCCCTGCTCGGCGTGCCGAAGCTGGTGCTCGCGGTGAACAAGATCGACCTGGTCGAGAACCCGGCCCAGGTGTTCTCGGACATCTCCGAGGAGTTCAACGCGCTCACCACCTCGCTGGGGTGGGCGTCCGAGGACGTCGTGGAGATCCCGGTCTCCGCGCTGCACGGCGACAACGTGGCCGTGCGCTCGGAGAACACCCCGTACTACGACGGTCCCACCCTGATCGAGCACCTCGAGTCGATCCCGGTGGACGCCGAGCCGCACCGGGTGGGCCTGCGCTTCCCGGTCCAGTACGTGATCCGGCCGCGCACCGCCGAGTTCCTCGACTACCGCGGCTACGCGGGACAGGTCGCGGCGGGCTCGGTCCGGCCCGGCGACGAGGTCGTCATCCTGCCGTCCGGCACCCGGACCACCGTCGCCCGCGTGGACACCGCGGACGGCGAGCTGGACTCCGCACACGCCGGCCGCAGCGTCACGCTGATCCTGGCCGACGACGTGGACGTCTCGCGCGGCGACACCATCGCCTCCGTCGAGGACGCGCCGGAGCCCATCGGCGAGTTCGACGCGACGGTGTGCTGGCTCGCGGAGAAGCCGCTGCGCCCCGGCGCTCGGCTGCTGCTCAAGCACGGCACCCGCACCACGCAGGCGATCGTCGGGTCAATCGTGGAGCGCTTCGACGAGCAGGACCTCACGACCGAGCAGTCGCCGGAGACGTTGGAGCTCAACGAGATCGGCAAGATCTCGGTGCGCGTGGCGGAGCCGATCGTGGCGGACGACTACCGCCTCAACCGGCACACCGGCAGCTTCCTGCTGATCGACCCGGCCGGCGGCAACACCCTCGCGGCCGGCCTGGTCGGCGACGCGATCGCCGCCATCGAGCTGGCGCGCGCGTAACGGGCATGTCCGTCCCCCTGATCGCCGCCGCGGCTCCGCCGCTGATCGCGGTCGCACACGGCAGTCGCGACCCCCGCTCCGCGCGGGCGGTCGCGGCTGCCGTGGCCGGAATCAGGGCGAGCAGGCCGGACCTGGACGTGCGCCTGTGCTTCCTCGACCTGTCCGCACCGTCGGTGGACCAGGTGATCGACGCAGTGGCCGCCGAAGGACACTCGTCGGCGGTCGTGGTGCCGCTCCTGCTGGGCAGCGCCTTCCACGCCCGCGTCGACCTGCCCGGGCTGCTCGCGGCGGCTCGCGCGCGGCACCGCGGACTCGACCTGGTCCAGGCCGACGTGCTCGGCGACGGCGACCGGCTGGTCGCCGCCGTCCGGGACCGGGCAGTCGGCGCCGGTGCGGAGCTCGACGATCCGTCGGTCGGGGTGGTGCTGGCCGCGGTTGGCTCGTCGTCGGAGGCCGCCAACGCCCGCACCGCGCGGATCGCACCGCGACTGCTCGCCGGCAGCGGCTGGTCGGGCGTCGAGATCTGCTACGCCACCACCGAACCGAGTCTGCCGCAGGCGGTCTCGCGGCTACGACGGGCAGGCGCGGAGCGCATCGTGGTGGCACCGTGGTTCCTCGCGCCCGGCCGCCTCACCGACCGACTCGAACTCCTTGCCGGTGAGCACGCTCCCACGGCCGTCTTCGCCGACGTGATCGGCGACCATCCCCACCTCGCCGAGGTCGCGCTGAACCGCTACCGCGCGGGGGCCGACCTCGTCACCGCCGACCGAGCCGCACTGACCGCCTGAACTGTTCCGCGATCTGCGGCTGGTGTCGCCGCAACGGCCGTTCACAGGTTGTTGCCAGATTGTTATCGTACCGTTAGATTTGCCAGTCGAGCCGCGGCGCCGACCGGATCAGATCTTTGGGTGAGATCCCCACAGAGCAAGCTGTAGGGAGCAATACGATCAAGCACAATCTCAGACTCGGCACAGCCGGCGCGGCCTGGTCTCTGTCGGTGCTCTACCTCCTGGCGGAGTTCGTCACGGCCGGCGCGTGGAAGACCCCGTACAGCTTCGCGCGCGATTCCATCAGCTCGCTGGGCGTGACCACCTGCAGTCCGGAAGCGTGTTCACCGATGCACGCCGTCATGAACGCCACGTTCATGAGCCTTGGGGCGGTGACGGTTCTGGGCGCGGCCCTGCTGCACCGATACATTCCGGACGGCCGGGGCAAGAAGTGGATCCTGGGTCTCGCCGCGGTCGTGGCGCTGAGCACCGCCGCCACCGGGATGGTTCCCGCCAACGACGGCACCTTCGTCCATTGGACCGCCGTCCTGCCCGGATTCGTCGCGCGCCACGCGGTGCTCGTGCTGCTGGCTGTGCAGTTCTGGAACCAGCGACGCTGGATTGCGGTCTGGTCCGGTCTCTGTGCCACCACCGGACTCGTCGGCGTCGTCCTGCTTCTCGACCGCACCCTGACCTTCGGCCTGGGCGAGCGACTGACCCTGTACCCGCTCCCCTTGTGGATGGCGGGCACCGGTGTTGCCGCACTCGTTGCACTGATGCGAAGGACGGTGCTGAGTAAGTTCGAACTGCCGTCGGACAGGGCGGCGACCGCGTGAATCCGGCACCCACCGATGCCGCGTCACAGAACCGGGCCGCACCTGCCCGACGGGCTGCTGCCTATGCCGGGATGTTCGGGATCAGGGTCGCGCGGGCGTAGACGGTCTCGCCCTCCTTGAGCTGCAGGGCCTCGCTGTCGCCGCGGGTCACCTGCGCCGCGAACAGGTCTCCGGTGGCGGCGTTGCGCAGCTCCACCCGGACCTCGAAGCCCAGGTGCACCACCCGCTCGACCGTCGCCCGGGTGACGCCCGCGGACTCCGCGGTGCCGGCCTGCTGAGCGACCGCCATGCTCGGATCGCGCCCCACGCGGATGTCGTGCGGGCGCACGAGCTGACCGTTGAGCTTGGCGACCGGCCCGAGGAACGACATCACGAAGTCGTTCGCGGGGCTGTCGTAGAGGTCCCGCGGGGTACCGACCTGCTCGATGCGCCCCTTGTTGAGAACCGCGATCCGGTCGGCGACGTCGAGCGCCTCCTCCTGGTCGTGGGTGACGAGCACGGTGGTCACGTGCACCTCGTCGTGCAGCCGTCGCAGCCACGTCCGCAGGTCCTCGCGCACCTTCGCGTCGAGTGCACCGAACGGCTCGTCGAGCAGCAGCACCTGCGGGTCGACCGCCAGCGCGCGGGCCAGCGCCATGCGCTGACGCTGGCCACCGGACAGCTGCGCCGGGTACCGGTGCTGGAAGCCGTCGAGGCCGACGATCTCGAGCAGCTCGTTGACCTTCTTGTCGATCTCCGACTTCGGCCGCTTGCGGATCTTGAGCCCGAACGCGACGTTGTCGCGCACGGTCATGTGCTTGAACGCCGCGTAGTGCTGGAACACGAAGCCGATGTCGCGCTTCTGCGGCGGCACCCCGGTGACGTCCTTGCCCGCGATCGCGATAGTGCCGGAGTCCGGGTGTTCGAGTCCGGCGATCGAGCGCAGCAGCGTGGACTTGCCGGACCCGGACGGCCCGAGCAGCGCGGTCAGCGACCCGGCCGGGATGTCGAGGGTCAGGTTGTTCAGCGCCGCGAAGTCGCCGTAGTTCTTGTGGGCGCCGATCACGGAGATCATGAGTTGCTCCTCTTGCGGTCCAGCAGCGTCATCAGCAGCAGCGTCACCAGGGCGATGCCCATCAGCAGCGTCGCCGCGCAGTACGCGCCGTAGGTGTTGTGGTCGTCGATGTAGCGCGAGTGCACCAGCAGTGTCAGGGTCTGCGAGACGCCCGGGAAGCCGGACGAGACCATGATGACCGCGCCGAACTCGCCGAGCGATCGGGCCACGGTGAGCACGACGCCGTAGGTCAGGCCCCAGCGGATGGCGGGCAACGTGATCCGCCAGAACGTCTGCCATTTCGAGGCGCCGAGGGTCGCGGCCGCCTGCTCCTGTTCGTCGCCGATCTCGTGCAGCACCGGCTCCACCTCGCGCACCACGAAGGGCAGCGTGACGAAGATGGTGGCCAGCACCATGCCGGGCAGGCCGAAGATGACACGGAAGCCTGCCTCGTCGAGGAACCCGAACCAGCCGTTGACGCCCCACAGCAGGATCAGCGACACGCCCACGACGATCGGCGAGACCGCGAACGGCAGGTCGACCACGGCCTGCAGCAGGCCTCGGCCGGGGAACCGGCCGCGGACCAGTGCCAGCGCGGTGACCACGCCGAAGATCACGTTGATCGGTACCACGATCGCCACGATCAGCAGCGACAGGTTCAGCGCCGAGATCGCTGCCGGCGTGGAGATCGCCTCGAAGAAGCTGACGAATCCGCGCTCGAAGGTGCGCCACAGGATCACCACGATGGGCACCAGGAGCAGCACCACGAGGTAGCCGAGCGCGACCACCCGCATGCCGATGCGTGCCGGCGTCGAGACGTTCACTGGGCCTGCTCCTCACGCCGCTGCGCGCGGCTCGCCAGCACCCGCAGCACGAGCAGCGTGGTGAAGGCGATCAGCAGCAGCACCACCGAGATGGCCGCCGCGTCCACGGGCCGATCGATCTCGATCTTCTGCTGGATCAACTGCGAGGCCATCTGGGTCTCGCGCGGGATGTTGCCACCGATCAGGACCACCGACCCGTACTCGCCGATCGCGCGGGCGAAGGCGAGGCCGGCGCCGCTGATGATCGCGGGTGCCAGGGTGGGCAGCACGACCTTGCGGAAGATGACCCAGTTGGACGCGCCGAGCGACGCCGCGGCCTGCTCGACCTCCCGGTCGGTCTCGATCAGCACCGGCTGCACCGACCGCACCACGAACGGGAGGGTGACGAACGCCAGCGCCACCACGAGGCCGGGCTGGGTCGCGTTGAGGTGCACGTCGATCGGGCTGCTCGGCCCGTACAACGACAGCAGCACGATGCTGGCGACGATGGTGGGCAACGCGAACGGAAGGTCGATGAGCGCGTTGACGATCCGCTTGCCCGGGAACTCGTCGCGCACCAGCACCCAGGCGATCAGGGTGCCCATCACGACGTTGATCACGGCCACGACCGCGGACACCCAGACGGTGATCCGCAGCGACGCCAGCGCCGCCGGACTGGTCACCGCGTCCCAGAAGCCGGCGATGCCGTCCTCGAAGGAGGTCACGGTCAGCGCGGCCAGCGGGAGCAGCACGATGACGCTGAGCCAGAGCATGGCGATACCGATGCCCAGCGGCCCGACCGTGCCGGTGACCCGGGTCCAGCCCGGGCGCCGCCGGGACGGCGGCGAGGGGGCAGCGCCCTGCTCGGACACCTGTCCCCCGATCTCGGACACCTGTCCCCCCGACGCCGTCTCGACAATGCTGGTCACGGTGAGGCTACTTGCTCGCGCCGTCATAGATCACCGCGATGGATCCGGTGTCCTTCTTGAACAAGGAGTCGTCGATCGACTTCCAGCCGCCGAGGTCGGCGATCGTCCACAGCTTGGCCGGGGCGGGGAAGTCGGCGGCGAACTCCTTGGCGACGGCCGGGTCGACGGGACGGAATCCCGCCTGCGCCCACAGCTTCTGGCCGTCGGTGGTGTAGAGGAAGTCCTTGAACGCGTTGGCCTTCTCGAGGTTCTTGCTGTTGTTGATGACCGCGACCGGGTTCTCGATCTTGAACGTGGTCGGCGGCGTGACGTGCTCGACGGGGTCGCCGTTGCGCTCGGTGAAGATCGCCTCGTTCTCGTAGCTCAGCAGTACGTCGCCGGTGCCCTGCAGGAAGGTCTCGGTGGCCTCACGACCCGACTTGGGCTGGACCTTGACGTGGTCGCGCACGAGCGAATTGATGTAGTCGAGGCCCGCCTGCGGATTCTTGCCGCCGTCGCTCTTGGCCGCGTAGGGGGCGAGCAGGTTCCACTTCGCCGATCCGGAGCTGAACGGGTTGGGCGTGACCACCTCGAGGCCGGGCGCGAGCAGGTCGTCCCAGTCCTTGATGCCCTTGGGGTTGCCCTTGCGGACGACCACGGTGACGACGGACCCGAACGGGATGCCGTTGTAGGCGTCCTTGTTCCAGTCCGGGCTGACCTGTCCGGAGTCGACGAGACGGGTGATGTCCGGCTCGACCGAGAAGTTCACGAAGTCGGCCTGGGCGCCGTCCTTGACCTTGCGGGACTGGTCGCCCGAGGCGCCGTAGGACTGCTGGAAGTCCACGCCCTTGCCCTGCTCGGTCTCCTTGAACGCCGGAATGATCTTGTCGTAGCCGGGCTTGGGCACCGCGTAGGCGAACAGGCTGATCGTCCCGCCGCTGCCGTCGCTCTTCCCACCGTCGCCGCCGACGGTGTCACTCGAGCCGCCGCTGCAGGCGGTCAGCGCGACGGCCCCGGCGGTGACGACGGCGGCCAACAGGACGCCGGAACGGGTGAAACGGGCGCGAACGCTCATGGATATGGCCTTTCATGCCTCGAGGGCAGGTGAATGTGTTCGGTCGTGGGACCGCAGTGAGGACCACAGCCGGCGCGGCTGTGGTTCACAGATGACACGAAGAGTTGGGGGCTGGCCCGCTACGTGGGGCGCACCGGCCGCGACAGAGAGGTCAGCGGCGGGAGGGAATCAACAACAGTCGATATCGGCGACTGCGAGCATGCCGACAGCGATCAACGCCAGTTCATGGCGGACCTGGTGCACGGCAGTGGCAGACACGCCGACGAATCTAGCAGAGCGGGCGGCCCGAATCGAACCCGGACGTGGACCGCGGTCAGCGGGTCAGCAACCACCCGACGAGAACGAGGACGATCAGCGCGATCAGGACGAGGGTGACGCGTGAACGGGGCATCAGCGCGCACTCCTCGAGGTCGACGCGACGGCCGGGCGGGCCTCGTCGCGACCCAGCAGGGCGAACACCCTGGCGAGCAGCTTGTCGAAGCCGCACGCGATGCCGAAGGCGGCGGGCAGCGCGACCGCCATCACCAGAAGGATCTGGGGAATGTAGGGCAACCCGATGACCCACAACTCGAGGCCGTCCCACCAACTGGCGATCTGATTCACGCCCTCACCTTAGCCCGCGGCGGTTGCGGTGGACGACCGCGCCCGGCGGGCGAATGATGTGCAGATGGCACCCCGCGACGACATCGAAACCGAGGACACCGCGCCGGACAACCTGCCAGCCATCGTGGACCCGGCCCGGCACTCCACCTACCCGCCGATCGACGACTACGCCTTCCTCTCCGACTGCGAGACAACCTGCCTCATCGCGCGCAACGGGTCCGTCGAGTGGATGTGCGTGCCACGGCCGGACTCGCCGAGCGTGTTCGGCGCGATCCTCGACCGCAGTGCCGGCCACTTCCGCATCGGTCCGTACGGCCAGAACGTCCCCGCGGCCCGGCGCTATCTCCCCGGCGGACTGATCGTCGAGACCACCTGGCAGACCGAGACCGGCTGGCTGATCGTGCGCGACGCGATGGTGATGGGGCCGTGGCACAACAACACCGCGCGTTCGCGCTCGCATCGGCGCACCCCCACCGACTGGGACGCCGAGCACATCCTGCTGCGCACGGTGAAATGCGTGAGCGGGACGGTGGAACTCGAGATGAGCTGCGAGCCCGCCTTCGACTACCACCGGTCCACCGCGAAGTGGGAGTACACCGGCAAGGTGTACGAGGAGGCCACCGCGACCTGCGACGGCTCCACCCTCGGCGAGCATCCGACGCTGCGCCTGACGACCAACCTGAGGATCGGGATCGAGGGCCGCGAGGCCCGCGCGCGGACACGGATGACCCAGGGCGACAACGTGTTCGTCGCGTTGTCCTGGGGCGGGCAGCCGTGCCCGGAGAACTTCGAGGACGCCGCCGACAAGATGTGGCAGACCGCCGAGTGCTGGCGACAGTGGATCACCATCGGCCGCTTCCCCGACCACCCGTGGCGCGGCTACCTGCAGCGCAGTGCACTCGCCCTCAAGGGCCTGACCTACGCACCTACCGGCGCGCTGCTCGCGGCGTCGACCACCTCCCTGCCGGAAACGCCCGGCGGGCAACGGAACTGGGACTACCGCTACGCGTGGGTGCGCGACTCGACCTTCGCGCTCTGGGGCCTGTACACCCTCGGTCTCGACCGCGAGGCCAACGACTTCTTCTCCTTCATCTCCGACGTGTCCCAGTCGGACGGCGGACACCCGAACCCCCTCCAGGTGATGTACGGCATCGGCGGCGAACACACCCTCGAGGAGGAGGAGCTGAACCACCTGTCCGGGTACGACGGCGCCCGGCCGGTACGCATCGGCAACGGCGCGTACAACCAGGACCAGCACGACATCTGGGGCACCATGCTCGACTCGGTGTACCTGCACGTGCGCTCCCGCGACCAGGTGCCGGACGCGCTGTGGCCACTGCTCAAGCGCCAGGTCGAGGAGGCGATCAAGCACTGGCGCAAGCCCGACCGCGGTATCTGGGAGGTGCGCGGGGAGCCCCAGCACTTCACCTCCTCGAAGGTCATGTGCTGGGTCGCGCTCGACCGCGGCGCGAAACTCGCCGCGCTGCACGGCGAGAAGTCGTACGCGCTGCAATGGGCCGCGATCGCCGACGAGATCAAGGCCGACATCCTCGAACACGGCGTGGACGAGCGCGGCGTGTTCACCCAGCGCTACGGGGACCCGTCCCTCGACGCGTCACTGCTGTTGGTGCCGCTGCTGCGGTTCCTGCCCGCGAACGACCACCGGGTCCGGGCGACGGTGCTCTCGATCGCCGACGAGCTCACCGAGGACGGTCTGGTTCTGCGCTACCGCGTGGAGACCACCGACGACGGCCTCGACGGCGAGGAGGGCAGCTTCACCATCTGCTCGTTCTGGCTCGTGTCCGCGCTCGTCGAGATCGGCGAACTCAAGCGCGCCAAGCAGTTGTGCTCGCGGCTGCTCGGTTACGCGAGCCCGCTCAAGCTGTACGCCGAGGAGATCGACACCCGCACCGGGCGACACCTGGGCAACTTCCCGCAGGCGTTCACCCACCTGGCCCTGATCAACGCGGTGGTGCACGTGATCCGTGCGGAGGAGGCCGCGGCGGCGGGCGTCTTCCAGCCGGCGCACTCCCCCGGCTGAGCGGTCAGGCGAACCGGGCCAGCAGCCGCTCCGCGTCGGCGGCGATCTGCCGGACCACGTCGCCGGCCGGGCGTGCCGCGTGCACGAGCCCGACCGCCTCGCCCGCGTACACGACGCCGAGGCTCGGGTCGGCCGGGTCGTACGCCTGCGCGAGCGTCTCCTCCGAGCCTGCCGCACCCTCCCAGGTGCGGGTGAATTCGTTCGCGATGGCCCGGCCGCCCCAGCGGCTCGGCCACGGCTGGCTGCGGGCGCGGTCGAACACCGAGGTGTACACGGTGTCCGCGCTGCCCGCCTCGACCACTCGGTCGCGGGCGTAGTCGGGACCGACGGTCTCCGGGCTGGCCAGCAGCGCGGTGCCGATGAGCGCGCCCTCCGCACCCGCCGCGATCACCGCGGCCAGCCCGCGGCCGGTCCCGATGCCGCCGGCCGCGGCGACGGGCAGTCCGGTCGCGTCGAGCAGTTCCTGCAGCAGTGGCAACGTGCCGATCCGGCCGGTGTGTCCGCCGGCCTCGCCGCCCTGCGCGATGATCAGGTCGACCCCGGCGCGTTCGGCGATGCGCATGTCCTCGAGCGTGTTGACCTGGGAGGCAACGGGAATCCCCGCCGCATGCACCCGCGGGACGTAGGCCGCCGGGTCACCGAAGGACAGCGTGAGCAGTGCGGGCTGCTGCTCGATCGCCGCGTCGAGCAGGCTGTCGTCGTCGTCCAGCGACCAGGTCATCAACCCGACGCCGAATCGCCCGCCGAGTTCGCGGGCGACGGCGGCCTCCTCGGCGATCCACTGCGGGGTGGCATACCGGGCGGCGCCGAGCAGTCCGAGGCCGCCCGCCCTGGACACCTCGCCGGCCAGCAAGCCGCCGGCCCGACCGCCCATCGGCGCGCCGAGGATCGGCACCTCGATGTCCAGATTCCGCGTCAACCAGGTCTCGAGCACGTGCACGCCTCCACTCGGCTCCGCTGTCTCTACTTCTTGGGCTTGTCCGCCACCGACTCGTTCGACAGTGCCGCCACGAAGGCCTCCTGCGGGACCTCGACCCGACCGATGGTCTTCATCCGCTTCTTGCCCTCCTTCTGCTTCTCGAGCAGCTTGCGCTTACGGCTGATGTCGCCGCCGTAGCACTTGGCGAGCACGTCCTTGCGGATCGCGCGGATGTTCTCGCGGGCAATGATCTTCGAGCCGATCGCGGCCTGGATCGGCACCTCGAACTGCTGGCGCGGAATCAGCTCGCGCAGCTTGGTGGTCATCTTGTTGCCGTAGGCGAACGCCGCGTCCTTGTGCACGATCGCACTGAACGCGTCGACGGCCTCGCCCTGCAGCAGGATGTCCACCTTCACGAGTGCCGCGTTCTGCTCACCGGACTCCTCGTAGTCGAGGCTGGCGTAGCCCTTGGTCCGCGACTTGAGGGCGTCGAAGAAATCGAACATGATCTCGCCCATCGGCAGCGTGTAGCGCAGCTCGACGCGGGTCTCGGACAGGTAGTCCATGCCGCCGAGCTCGCCGCGGCGGCTCTGGCACAGTTCCATGATCGCGCCGGTGTACTCGCTCGGCGCGATGACGGTGCACTTGGCCATCGGCTCGTACACCTCGCGCACCTTGCCCTCGGGCCAGTACGACGGATTGGTCACCTCGTGTTCGGAGCCGTCCTCCATCACGACGCGGTACACCACGTTGGGCGCGGTGGAGATGAGGTCGAGGCCGAACTCGCGCTCGAGCCGGTCGCGGGTGATCTCCATGTGCAGCAGGCCGAGGAAGCCGCAGCGGAAGCCGAATCCCAGCGCCACGGATGTTTCCGGCTCGTACGCCAGCGCCGCGTCGTTGAGCCGCAGCTTGTCCAGTGCGTCGCGGAGCACCGGGTAGTCCGAGCCGTCCATCGGGTACAGGCCGGAGTAGACCATCGGCTTCGGGTCGCGGTAGCCGGTGAGCGGCTCGGTCGCGCCGTTGCGGAAGGTGGTGACGGTGTCGCCGACTCGCGACTGGCGGACGTCCTTCACACCGGTGATCAGGTAGCCGACCTCGCCGACGCCGAGGCCGACGGTGGCCTTGGGTTCGGGCGAGATGATGCCGACCTCGAGCAGTTCATGCGTGGTGCCCGTGGACATCATGGTGATCTTCTCGCGGGGACGGATCTTGCCGTCCACCACGCGCACGTAGGTGACCACACCGCGGTAGGCGTCGTAGACCGAGTCGAAGATCATCGCGCGCGCCGGACCGTCCGCGTCCCCGACCGGGGCCGGCACCTTCTTGACGACCTCGTCGAGCAGTTCCTTGACGCCGACGCCGGTCTTGCCCGAGACCCGCAGCACGTCCCCCGGCTCGCAGCCGGTGATGTGCGCGATCTCCTCGGCGTAGCGGTCCGGGTCGGCGGCGGGCAGGTCGATCTTGTTGAGCACCGGGATGATGGTGAGGTCCTTCTCCATCGCCAGGTACAGGTTGGCGAGCGTCTGGGCCTCGATGCCCTGCGCCGCGTCGACCAGCAGCACCGCGCCCTCGCAGGCCTCGAGCGCGCGGGAGACCTCGTAGGTGAAGTCGACGTGGCCGGGCGTGTCGATCAGGTGCAGGACGATCTCTTCGGTGCTGCCGTCCTCCTTCTCGACGGTCCACGGCAGTCGCACGTTCTGCGCCTTGATGGTGATGCCGCGCTCGCGCTCGATGTCCATCCGGTCCAGGTACTGGGCTCGCATCGCCCGCTCCTCGACGACCCCGGTCAACTGCAGCATGCGGTCCGCGAGCGTGGACTTGCCGTGGTCGATGTGCGCGATGATGCAGAAGTTCCGGATCCGGGCGGGATCCGTGAAGGTTGTTTCTGCAAAGTTGCTGGTCAAGCCCTTTTCCTCATCTCACTCACTCACCGACGCCGAACCGGCCCGATTGCCCGTCCCGCTCTGGTCCCGCACCAGGACCTTATCCACCGCGTCCCTGGCCCGATCATCGTCGCCTGGCCGCAGGTGTGCGTAGACGTCCAGTGTGACAGCACCCGACGCGTGCCCGAGATACTGCGCCACCATCGGCACGGATGCACCGGCGAAGACGAGGGTCGATGCAAAGAAGCGACGGAGGTCGTGGAAGCTCACACCGTCCGGGAACTTGCAGTCCCGGCCCAGCTCGACAAACCGGTTCGCGACGGCGGTCGGCGACGTGAACGTAGCCGTCAGGTTGCTCACAGTATCTTGCGATGATAAACCCCACCGAAGGTCGACCGGCTCCGTTCCTCCGCGCACGGGAGAGCGTCGGCGACCCTGAAACTCATGCTTTGTCAGTGTGGGAGTTCCTGAATCACCACGTTAATCCCGTCCTTGTGAGCGTCGAACCTGGATCGGCCAACCTCAATCCAGGCCGGCAGATGGCAGTTGGTTTCGGGCGTGGGCCCCGCCTACGTTGGGGGTGGCGGGGCCCACGTGCCGCCAGGGTCCGGCGCAAAGGCGGCACAATCGACCAATTCAGTTAGCTTTCAGCAATGTCGCTCTCGGCCAAGTCCACGAGGGCGACCGCCAGGTGCGAGCGAACGAAAGGCCCCGCCGGTCCCAAACCCCTTGCGAACCTGTCAGCCGAAGAAGTCGGCGAGGACGGGGGCGAGGAGGTCCGGCCGTTGCAGGATGCTGTGGTCCTGACCGGCGATGACTTCGTGGACGGCACCGGGGATGGCGGCGGCCACGGCGGTCGCGGCCATCTGCATCCACGGCTCGGTGGCGTCGCCGTTGAGGACCAGCGCAGGAACGGTGATCGACGCGAGTCGCTCGGTGGGGATGCGCAAGCCGCTGCCGCACAGGGCGATGTCGTAGGGCAGGCTGCTCGCCTGGCCGGCGAGGAACGGCCAGACCGGAGCGGCCCGCATGTCGGCGACCATCGGCGCGGGGACGCCCACCTGCTCGGTCAGGAACAGGGCGGCGGCCCCGTCCCGGTCCGCGGCGGCGACGAGCGCCTTGACGCGGTCGAAGATGTCGGCGGGTGGCGCGGGCCGGCTTCCGTCGGTGATGTAGGGGGTTTCGTACACAGCGACGCGGTCGATCGGCAGGCCGCGCGCCACGCCCTCCAGGGCGAGCGTACCGCCGGAGGAGTGGCCGAAGACGCCGGCCTTGCCGCCGACGTGCGCGATAACCGCTGCGAGGTCGTCAATTTCGTTGTCGACGGCGTACTCGTCGGCGTCGTCGCCGCTGTCGCCGCGTCCTCGCCGATCGTAGGTGACGGCGGTGAACTGAGTGCCGAGCAGCGTGGCCAGGGCGGCGACGGTGGTGCGGTCGTTGAACGCGCCCCCGACGAGAATCACCGCGGTTCCGGCGGCGCCGACGGTGTCGACGGCGATCGGGGTGCCGTCGGCGGAGGTGACGGTGGAGATGGCCATTCGGGATGCTCCTTCTGTTGGGTGGTTGCTTTCTCACCCGGAGGACGGAGCCGATCCAGGTTCTTCGACATCGCCGCCCGGCGCAGGAATTCCACGTGACACCGGCCGCGGACGCCTCGGCCCCGTCAGGGGCCGATAGATTCGATGCCATGGCACGAAGCTGGACCACAATCGGCAAGCAACTGGGGGACCTGGCCAAGCGCGAGGGCCCTCGTCTGTTCAAGGAACTGCAGCGCTCGGGCGTGCTGCCCGGCGGGTCGCGGACCCCGAAGGCCGTGCCGCCGCGCCGGCCGGCGGCCCCCGGCCGTCCCGTGTCGTCCGTCGCGGTACCGACCGCGCACCGGGCCAGGACGGTCGAGTACTCCCCCGATCTCGACGGTCGCGCCGACCCGGGCGAGGTGGTGTGGACGTGGGTCACCTACGAGGAGGACGCCGGCCAGGGCAAGGACCGCCCGGTGCTGGTGGTCGGGCGCGACGGCGCCACGCTGCTGGGCCTGATGCTCTCGTCGAACTCCGGCCGCGAGGGCGAACGCAACTGGATGGGCATCGGCACGGGCGACTGGGACAGCTCGGGCAGGCCCAGTTGGATCCGGCTGGACCGGGTCCTCGACGTGCCGGAGGCCGGGATTCGCCGCGAGGGCGCGATCCTCGACCACCGGCGCTTCGACCAGGTCGCCGCGCGGCTGCGCCACGACTACAGCTGGAGCTGAGCGCTCGATCAGGCGGCGGGCGAACCGAACTCGACGTCGAGCTGCAACCGGTGGATGCCGTCGCCGTCGACGACCAACTCGCCCGTCCCGGTGATGCCGGCGAGTTCGCCGGTCCCGCTGGTGGGCACGATCACGAGCTGGTGGTGCGAGCGGCTCTCGCCGTCGGTCGTCGCCATGTGCGCGAAGTTGAAGGCGCCGCGCCTGCCCGCCACGGTGCCCTCGAAGGACTCCATGGCGACGTAGGTTCCGGTGCCCGTCTCCTGGGAGAACGCCGAGGTGAACTGGGTGCGGGACTGCCCCTCGACCTCGCCGCTGTACGACTTGGTCATGTAGGTGTGTCCCACCTCCAGCCCGGTGCGGATCGGCGAGGTGTACTCGGCGGGCTCGAAGGACGTGACGGCGAAGGTGCTGTTTACCTGCATGCTCGTAGCGTAGGACCCGATACCGCTGCGGCGATTGAACATTCGCGACACGCGTCGGCCCCCGAAACGGAGGAACCATCACCCGGTCAGACCGAATGATGGTTCCCCTCACCCGCGGGTCGCCGTCGGGACGACGGCGGTGGCGGCTCTCAGTCGTCGAGCCGGTCGTACCTGCCGAACAGCGCTCGGTAGGCCAGGGCGCCGAGCGCGCCACCCACGAGCGGGAACACGATGAAGGCCCACAACTGCTTGGGCGCACCGTCCTGGAAGAACGCGACGCCGAGGCTGCGCGCCGGGTTGACCGATGTGTTGTCGATCGGAATCGACATCAGGTGGATCACCGCGAGGGTGAGGCCGATCGAGATGCCCGCCATGAACACGTCCGAGATCTGATCGGTGGACGCCAGCACCACGAACACCAGCAGGGCGGTCAGCAGGACCTCGACGACGACCATCGCGCCGAAGCCGTAGCCGCTCTGCAGCACGGATCCGAGCGGTCCGTGGATCGCCGACGGGCTGTGATCGCCCCACCCGTTGGCCCCGAGGCCGTTGGTCGCCCGATCGTAGGACGGCAGGCTCTTGGCGACGGCGAACAGTACGACACCCGCGACGAGGCCGCCGATTACCTGTGCGATCCAGTAGATGCCGGCCGTCACCGCGCTGATCCGGCCGAGGAGGAGGTGCCCGAACGTCACCGCCGGGTTGACGTGGCAGCCGGAGATGGGGCCGATCGCGTAGACGAGGAAGAGGAGCGTGAGCCCGAACGCGAGCGCGACGCCGAGGTTGCCGACCTTCGCACCGGCGATCACCGCGGTTCCGACGGAGGCGAACACCAGCACGAAGGTGCCGATTCCTTCCGCGATGTACTTCTTGACTTCCGAGATGTTCTTGACGTCCGAGATGGGTTCCTTTTCGAAGACTTCCTGTGCCGTAGGAGACATGTGCCACCTTCGCTGAATTCGTGTCGTGGGTAAGGAAACTCTCGAATCGGAACGCTAACCCGGGGCAAACCGTCCGTCCGGACGCCACGCCGGGCCTGCGACCCCGGTTCCGTCGACCAGTGGCGTCGGCGATCCGGGCGTGCGGTAGCCTCTGTGTCAGCGGGTCGCGACGCGCCGTCGCACACCCCCCGGAAGGCCAGTCGGTTTGGGTTGGCCCCGCCATCCCTGGTAGCCTCGAACTTCGGCGCCCGTGTGCGCCCGAAGCTTCTTTGACAAGAAACCAGCAAAGACGACAGGATTTTACGCGTGGCCAACATCAAGTCCCAGGTGAAGCGGATCCGTACCAACGAGCGTCAGCGACTGCGCAACCAGTCGGTGAAGTCCTCGCTGCGTACCGCGATCCGTTCCTTCCGCGAGGCCGCGGCTGCGGGTGACAAGGACAAGGCCAACGAGCTCCTCGTCTCCGCGAGCCGCAAGCTCGACAAGGCTGCCAGCAAGGGCGTCATCCACGCCAACCAGGCCGCCAACAAGAAGTCGGCCCTCTCGCTGGCCGCGAACAAGCTCTGACCTAAGACGTCAAGCAAACACCGCCCGGTCCTCGACCGGGCGGTCTATCGCGTGTCCTCG